>DMRV01000447.1 GCA_003456455.1 Flavobacteriales bacterium | reverse complement strand
CAAGGAGTTGACAGCTTGGGCTGTAGGTCTAAGATGTCAGTTGCGGGGCAAAAGTTCTACGATACAGTTCGTAAGCATTTGGCAACGTTTGAAGACGATAAACCGCGTTCGAAGCAACTAGCCGAATTGTCGCTGTTCCTTCATGAGAACGACCCTCAGATAGAGATTTTTTAAAGCATGTCTGATAGAAAAATAGCGTTGGTTACAGGTGGTTCGCGAGGTTTAGGTCGTGCCATTTCAGTACGCTTGGCCAAAGACCACGGATTGCACATTTTGGTGAATTACGCATCCAATTCTGCTGCAGCGGATGAGACAGTTAAACTTATTGAGGAAGTAGGTGGGACAGCCGAACCGATTGGATTTAATGTGGCTGATAGGGAAGGGGCTGATAAAGCACTTTCAGCTTGGATGGAAGCAAATCCTGATAAACAGGTTTCTGTGATTGTAAACAACGCAGGTATTACGAAGGACGGACTATTTATGGTCATGTCCGAGGAGGATTGGGATAATGTTCTAGGTGTTTCGCTTGGAGGTTTTTTCAATGTGACGCGCAAGTTGGTGGACAAGATGATCCGCAAACGTTGGGGTAGGGTAGTAAACGTGGTTTCCGTTTCGGGAATGATGGGTAATGCTGGTCAGGTGAATTACTCAGCTGCGAAAGCTGGTGTGATTGGCGGAACGAAAGCATTGGCAAAAGAAATTGCAAAACGAAATGTTACAGTTAACGCTGTGGCTCCTGGTTTTATCGAAACAGACATGACAGCCGATTTCGATCAAAAAGAGATGTCTCGAATGATACCGATGCATCGCTTTGGAAAACCAGAAGAAGTAGCCGCGGCTGTTTCGTTCTTGGTATCTGATGATGCGGCATACATCACAGGAAACGTGATTAACATTAACGGAGGATTGCACTGCTAAATGAATAGAGTAGTCATCACTGGAAGAGGCGTTTATTCGTGCTTAGGTAAGAATGTGGAGGAGGCTACCGAGTCTTTGAAAGCGGGTCGTTCTGGGATTATTTTCGACCCAATTCGTAAGGAAATGGGTTTTCGTTCTGCGTTGGTTGGCAATGTTGAAATCCCTGATTTAAAGAAAGAAGTTGGTCGGAAAGACCGAAAAGCAATGCCCGAAGAGGCGATGTATGCTTTCGTTTCTACCAAAGAAGCCTTGGCAAACGCTGGAATGACTCAGGAATTCATTGATGAAAATGAAGTTGGAATTCTATTCGGGAACGATAGTACAGCTGGTGCTGTAATTGAAGGAGTTGATTTGCTTCGTGCCAAGAAGGATACAACCTTAATTGGTTCTGGAAATATTTTTCAGTCAATGAATTCTACGGTAACCATGAACTTGAGTACGATTTTCCGTCTCAAAGGCGTGAACTTCACCATCAGCGCTGCATGCGCAAGTGGTTCACATTCTATTGGAATGGGTTATTTGCTCATAAAAATGGGCTTGCAAAAGCAAGTTGTTTGCGGTGGAGCTCAGGAAGTCAATCCGTATGCATTCGGAAGTTTTGACGGAATTGGAACCTTCTCAACGCAAGAAGATGAGCCGTCAAAAGCATCAAAACCATTCGATAAAAACCGAGATGGTTTGGTTCCGAGTGGAGGAGGAGCAACCGTAATTCTAGAAAGCTTAGAAAGCGCGCAAGCACGTGGAGCAAATATTTTAGCCGAAGTGGTTGGCTACGGATTTAGTTCAAACGGAGAGCATATTTCTAACCCAAATAAAGACGGGCAAGTTCGTGCGTTGAACATGGCGATGGAAATGGGAGGCGTAAAACCGTCCGAAGTTGATTACATCAACGCGCATGCAACCTCAACACCTGTTGGAGATGGTTTTGAAGCCCAAGCAATACATCACGTTTTTGGGGATAATGGTCCGTTGGTGAGTTCAACCAAGTCCATGACAGGGCATGAATGTTGGATGGCTGGCGCCAGCGAATTGGTTTATTGTCTAGCCATGATGGAAAACGGATTTGTTGCTCCAAACATCAATTTCAAAGAGGCAGACGAACACTCCGAAAAGTTGAATATTCCGAACAAAAGGGTTGAGAAAGAGTTGAACACCATTGTATCAAATTCGTTTGGTTTTGGAGGTACAAATTCAACACTGATAATTCGTAAGTTCGCGCATTGATTGAAAATGGATAAAGCGCAAATCATAGAAACGGTAAACGAATTCCTAATGGAGGAATTTGAGGCAGATGCGGCCGATATTGTGGCAGGAGAAAACATGCACGAAGCCTTGGATCTCGATAGTCTAGACTACGTTGATCTTGTTGTGCTTATCGATGAAAACTTCGGTTTCAAAACCACTTCAGAGGATTTTCAATCCATTACAACTTTCGATGATTTCTACGATTTCATTGCTTCTAAAGTTGGCTAATCTAGACTGGAATTACTGACGTATTCGTAGAAGTTATTCCAAGACGTTCTGTAAAGACATTGGTCGGTTTTTTCGGTTGTTGGTCGGTTTAGGCAAACCTTAAACGGGCTTGGTAAGTTCAAGTACACAACTTCAATTCTGTGAGACCTAACCGTCATACCGATTACCTGAAGCTCGCTATTCTCTTTGTTGTGCTTGTATTAGCAGCTTTTGCTTGTTCCGATGCGTTGGAAGAGGCGGTTGAAGTCAAACCCCCAAGTAGCCCAGAATTATTAAAGGAAAGTTTGGTCTGTAGAGACTTGCCTACCATTAGGGATGACGGGAAACTTATTGCGATTACAAGTTATAGTTCAACAAGTTTCTTCGTTTATAGGGGCGAACTTATGGGCTTTGAATACGAATTGTTGCAATGGTTGGCAGATTACCTCGAACTTGAACTGGAGGTGAAGATTGCTGCAGATATGGACGAGCTTATTAATATGCTCAATCGGGGTGAGGGAGATATTGTTGCTCATAATCTCACAATTACGTCTGACAGAATGAACTATTTGGCTTTTACGGAACATCATGCCACGACTAGACAAGTGCTTGTGCAGCGCAAACCAGAGAACTGGAGAAGAATGCGCATGCGCGACATTAAAGACCATTTGATTGGTAGTCCTGTTGATTTGGTTGACCTGGTTGGTGAAACCATTCATGTGCGAAAGAATACGAGTTATGCTGAACGATTGAGGCATTTAGAGAAGGAATTGGGAGGTCTGTTTTCTATTCAATATGAACCTGCCAATCGGGTTACGGAAGACATTATTAAGGACGTAGCAGAAGGCAAGATTGATTATACAGTTGCCGACCACAACATTGCAAGTTTGAATGCGATGTATTATCCCAACTTGGATATTAGTGTAGACATCAGCTTGCTTCAGCGCATTGCATGGGCGGTCCGTAAAAATTCGCCTGAATTGCGCGATGAGGTGAGTAAATGGGTTGCCGAAGCACGAGGTTCAGCCAAGTACAACGTTATCTACAATAAATACTTCAGAAGTAGACGGTCCAGCGCGGCAAGAGTAAACAGCGAATTCTTCTCTAAGACAGGAAGTAGAATTTCGCCTTATGACGATATCATTAAGCAATATGCTGATTCTATTGGTTGGGATTGGAGGCTTCTTGCATCTCAGATATATCAAGAATCTAGGTTCAAGCCGTCAACACGTTCGTGGGCTGGAGCGGTAGGGTTGATGCAGGTGCTGCCACAAACTGCTCAAGACATGGGCTATAACAGTATTGAAAACCCCGAGTTGAACATTCAAGCTGGAGTGGCTTACATTAAGTATTTAACCAAGTTCTGGGCGGATATACCAGAAGCCGAACGGTTAAACTTTGTGCTTGCCTCATACAATGCTGGTCCTGGTCATATATCGGATGCCCGAAGATTGGCTCTTAAATATGGCAAAGACCCCAATATTTGGAACGATAGTGTGGACGAATTCATCATTAAGAAATCAAGTCCTGAGTTTTATAATGATGTAGTTGTGCGTTACGGGTATTGCCGAGGTCAAGAGCCTTTTGACTATGTAAGTGAAATAACTGATAGGTTCAATTACTATAGTCAGTTTATCCGAATCTGGGAAGAGACCTCAGTTCAGCATATACGGCACTTCCATTACAAACTCAGGGATTTCCGATTGGAACAGTTCTCCGTTTTCGGTTTTCATGAGTTCGTAAAAGCCNNCCTGATTCTAGGTTGCAAGCACTTTCGTAAGAGAAGAGTTCGCCAGGGGCAAGGATTGGCTTTTCGCCAACCACGCCTTCGCCATCTACTACAGTTTTGATTCCGTTGCTGTCAAAGATGTCCCAATGTCTGCGGAGTAGCTGCACTTCAAAGTCGTTGAAATTCTCTACCGTTATCCGGTAAAAGAACACGAAGTAGTTTTTGTCAGGTTCGGAATATTCTTCCTTGAACTTGACGCGCGTTGAAACCCGTATGCCTTTTGTGACTTGTGCCATTACTTGCGTAGTGACAAATAAACGATCATTTTTTAAAACCGTTGCCTGAATTGGTCAAAAAGTGTTGGTAATGATGGTATGTCCGATTAACCTATCGTAGCGCGAGCCCATTTGAGCGTGGTACACGTAGAAGGTGTAAATCTGCCTCGCTTGAAAGAAGGAGCCCTCGGTAAGAGCGGTTTCGCCTTCGGTTTCTCCATCCTTCAGGTAGATGTATTGATAATTGAAGTAGCCTTGTTTGAGGTAAGCGGTGCATTCATAAACACCATCGCGGTAGTTATAATCTAACCGGTATTTGGGCTGTACTTGCCATTCTGTAAGTCCACCGTAGAGGTAAATGCCACCGTCTTTTATTGGTTCCGGGTATTTGAGCTGAAAATGGATAAGGGCATAATCTGCATCCCGTGTGGGGTCGGTGCCTTCGCGTACATCAATGCTAAAGGCTCCATTTATGTCTGGTTGGTTGGTGTAGCTGGTTTCGCTGAATGACTTATCAGGAATAAGAAAGACATGGTTTATCATTGAGTCTGGATCGTACCATATTGAGCGCACATTTTGATCCTGATAGCGCAGACTTCGCGTGTCAATCCAGCGATACTCGTTGCTGCCCTCAAAAAGGACTTCGCCCATGTTGTCGTAAATA
>DMRV01000026.1 GCA_003456455.1 Flavobacteriales bacterium | reverse complement strand
TTTCCTTGGAACACCTCCGATGGAAGGAATTGGCATGCTAAAAAGCGTTGAAGCAAAAGACCCGAACAACATTAAAGCATTGATTAACCTTGGTTATTTCGGAATTAAATCTGGCCAATATGAAAAGGCAGAAGGGCGATTTAACCAAGTGATTGCCATTGACAAAACGTATGCTGAAGCGTATCTGTATTTGGCTGACCTGCACGAACGACAGAAGCTTTATAAAGAAGCAATTGCCGACCTAGAGAATTTCAAGTCCTTAATTGACGACCCTAAAAAAGTCGGAGAGGTGGATGATTACATATTAGAACTTAGTAAGAACATTTAAATCACATTGCTATGCCTTGCGGTAAAAAAAGAAAACGACATAAGATGGCCACTCACAAACGTAAAAAGCGTTTGAGAAAGAATCGTCACAAGAAGAAAAAATAATCAGCCTTTGAGATAAGGTTCACAGGCCGCCTCTCGCGGCAGTGCCAACACCTTTTAGAGCATTGGGTCTTTAAGACCCGATGCTTTGTTGTACGCTATGCGGTAGGCGGCATAAAAAACGCTATCCGTGAATTACGACCTGGTAATCTCATCGCAACCTTCTAAGGTTGATATTGCCCTTTTAAAGGACAAAAAACTAGTAGAACTCCACGAGGAGACGGGCAATAGCGCGTTTCAGGTTGGAGACTTATACCTAGGCCGCATCCATAAAGTGATGCCGGGACTCAATGCTGCGTTTGTAAACGTAGGCTACGAGAAAGATGGCTTTTTACACTACTTGGACCTTGGTCCGAAGGTAAAAACGCTTATGAAGTTTATTGACCTTACCAAAGCAGGTAAGCTCAAATCTCCTATGCTCGAACGTTTCCGTCCTGAGGAGGAGATTGACAAGCATGGTAAGATTGATGAAGTCATGAAACAGGGAAAAGAAATCCTTGTTCAAGTGGCGAAAGAGCCAATTTCTACCAAAGGGCCAAGACTTACCACAGAACTTTCCTTTGCTGGAAAATTCATGGTGCTTGTGCCGTTTTCAGATAAGGTTTCAATCTCGCAGAAGATTAGAAACAAGGATGAAAGCAAACGGTTAAAAGGCGTCTTCAAAGACATCAAACCGAAAGGATTTGGACTGATTGTTCGTACTGCAGCAGAAGGCAAGAAAGTTGAAGATTTAGAAGCCGACATGAATGACCTAGTAGAACGCTGGGTAGCCATGGTGAAAAAGGTTAAGACAACTAATGCTCCAACACGCGTAATGGGCGAGCTGAGTAGAACTTCCTCCATGCTTCGCGATATGTTGAGCTCCAATTTCGACAGCATTCACGTGGATAGCAATCAGGTGAATGACGAGATTACAAAGTATCTCTCTAGTTCCCCTGAAAAATTAAACAAGGTCAAATTCCACAAAGGAACTAAGCCGCTGTTTGAGACACTCGGGCTTAACAAGCAGATTAAGGCTTCGTTTGGCAAAAACGTTACGTTCAAAAATGGTTCGTATCTCGTTATTGAACATACAGAAGCCCTGCATGTAATTGACGTGAATTCGGGCGGAAGAACCAATGCTGGACAAGATCAGGAAACCAATGCACTTGATTGTAATTTAGAAGCGGCAAAAGAAGTTGCGCGTCAACTTCGCTTGCGCGATATGGGCGGAATTATTGTGGTTGATTTCATCGATTTGCACAAAGCTGAAAATCGGAAAGAACTGTTCAACTTACTGAAGGACGAAATGAAGGACGATCGTGCGAAGCACAATGTTCTACCCCCGTCAAAATTTGGGTTGATACAGATTACGCGCCAGCGTGTTCGTCCAGAAATGAACGTAAAAACCAAGGAAAAATGTCCGAGTTGTGATGGTTCTGGTGAGATTGAAGCTTCTGTACTTTTCGATACCGAAATTGAGAACAACGTAAGTTTTGTGATGAAAGAGCAGAACGAGAAATCAATCACACTCAAAGTTCATCCTTATATCGCATCTTATTTGACTAAAACCGAAAGCTGGTTGCCTTGGTCAAAAAGTATTATTAAAGATTGGAAGAAGCAGTTTGGTGGCGAGATTACCGTTGAATCTTCGACCAATTATCATTTTATGGAATACCATATTTTCAACAGCCGTGGCGAGGAAATTCGACTTAACTAAACCGAATCTCACCAAGAAACTCGCGCGATTTGCGGATTTAGCCAAATTCCCAAATACGGTTGAAGTTGCTGATGCCTACAAGCTTGAAAATAAGTTTGAGCTAGCGGGAAGTTGGGCGAAAGAACTTTTCAAGAACGAAAACCCAATTACGCTAGAGTTAGCCTGCGGCAAAGGAGAATACTCCGTTGGACAAGGGTATATGTATCCTGAAAGAAATTTTATTGGGGTTGACATTAAGGGTAATCGTATTTGGAAAGGAGCAAAACAGGCATTAGAAGATGGTATTTCCAACGTAGGTTTTCTTCGCGCTAGCATCAATCATTTAGATAGGCTTTTTGCTGAAGGAGAAGTAGATGAAATCTGGATTATCTTTCCAGACCCGCAACTTCAAACCAACAGAGAACGGAACAGGCTTACATCGCCAAACTTTATCAATCGCTACCGCGAGATTTTGAAGGACGGTGGCATTGTGCAATTGAAAACCGACAATCCGCCTTTCTTTGAATACACCAAAGAAATAGTTGCTGAATTGGGTTTGAAAACGCTTTGCGAATCGACTGACGTTTACACAGACCTTGAAAAGGGCGAAAACAAATATCTCTGCGACAGAGAAAAGGAACTCAGAATACGCACATTTTACGAGGAGATGTGGTTGAAAGAAGGGTTGAAAATCAACTACATCGCGTTTCAGCTTTAAGAATGGCTGAAAAGAAGGACGGCTTCTTTCAGGACGTTTGGGACGTTGCAAAACTCATCCCGAAAGGACGAGTTACTTCTTATGGTGCCATTGCAAAATACCTCGGTAGTCCTGGAGCAGCTAGAATGGTTGGATGGGCAATGAATGCTTCTCATGCTTCAGAAAAACCAGTTCCAGCGCAGCGAGTAGTAAACCGTATCGGAATGCTTTCAGGAAAACACCACTTTGAGGGGCATAACCTCATGCAAGAATTGCTCGAAAACGAAGACATCAAAGTAAGGAACAACCAAGTTGTTGAGTTTGAAAAACTCTTTTGGGACCCGCTGATTGAACTCGGCCTAGACTAATTACTTCTTACTCTCCGTAAGAATATAAGCTGCCAAATCCTCAACCTGAGAATCGCTCAATTTCTCTTTTGAATAGATGGGCATGTACTGCGGAATATGATCCTTGGATGCTGTTCCGTGTCGCGTAATCCAATAAATAGAACCACCGTTACTTTTCTTGAAATAGCTTGCCAACCACTTAAAATCTTTCTGGCCTTTTTCTGTTCCGAAAAGTGTTCTATCGGTTATCGTCTTTTTTGGTGAATGACAATGCAGACAGCTTTTCTCATAAATCCATTTCCCATTTTCAAGGTTTCCTTCCTTGCCCATCTTCCTTTCTTTTTTAGGAATCTCTTCGGTAAATGTCGCAGGGTAACCTTCTATATATCTTGATTTAATAAGAAGAATGCTGGCAGACTTCTCTTCTGGCGTTTGCCCAACTTTTACAATCTGCGCCAACTCTTCTTCAGACAAATTCAAGTCCTTCATTTTCAACTCCATTGCGTTTAAGAAATGAAGGACAGATTCCATTTCTTCATCCGTCAACTCTCTACCTACCGAACATTCCTTTGAACAAAGCTGTACGGCATTTTTTAAGTTGTGCCGTGCTGGTTCTACCAACTCTTTTCCATACTTCTTCTCATGGTCGCCATTGAACCAGCTTGTTCTGTTGGTGATGCCGTAAAGCGTTGAACCTGGCAAATATGGCAGGTTAGCTTCTTTTGCATATTGAAGCCTTCTATCTGGGTCATTATCATCAGCAAAAGTCGCTTCTGGCTGAATATTATGACAATCGATGCAGACGAAATGATTGGATAAACGATACTCAACTTCCCCATTATTCCAAGGTCCACCAGAAATGATTAAATCTTTTCCTTTCTCAAGTTTGGCCATGTCGTGCGTACCCACATAATGCTCAGGTGCTTCATCGCCCAAAGCAATAAGCACACTACTTACAGGTGTTTGCCCATCATATGGATTGGGCTGAACGAACATACTGGCAGTTAATCCGAAGCAGACTAATACTGCAATTATGGCAATTGAAATTCTATTCATGGTTGAATCTTGGTTGACATCAATTTTAACAAAAAGCAGCGACATGCCACCGTTGCAAGTAATAAATTTAGAAGTCATGAAA
>DMRV01000325.1 GCA_003456455.1 Flavobacteriales bacterium | reverse complement strand
ACTGACACGCAGAAGCAGCAGTTTTCGGCTTTGTACGATGCGTACTACGAATGGAATACACAGATAAATGTGGTTTCCCGAAAAGATTTTCATCTATTCTATGAGCGCCATGTGCTACACTCTTTGGCTATTGCCTCAGTTGCCGATTTTGAGGCCGGAACTTCCATTCTTGATGTAGGAACTGGTGGAGGTTTTCCAGGGATTCCGTTGGCTATATTGTTTCCAGAATGCCAGTTTCATCTGGTGGATAGTATAGGGAAGAAGATAAAGGTTGCTAATGGTGTAGCTGAAACTATTGGACTTACCAATGTTACTGCGGCTCATGGAAGAATGGAGCAAGGCACAGAAACGTACGATGTAATTGTAACGCGGGCAGTTGCTCGGCTTGGACAGCTAAAACATTGGCTTTTTCGAAAGCTGAACAACAAAAGCAAAAAAGCTGTGAAAGGCTTAATCTGTTTGAAAGGCGGAGATTTGACTGAAGAAATTATTGAGGCCAAGGTGAAAGCCAATCTCTACAACATCAAAGATTCATTTGAAGAGGAGTTCTTTGAGACTAAGAAAGTAGTTTGGATTCCGAAGTTTTAACCCTGCATTTGTAGTTCCAAAAGTCCTTTGTACAATCCACCTTCTTTCTGCAGCAACTCTTCGTGCTTACCATTCTCAGAAATACTTCCTTTATCCAGAACCAAAATTCTATCGGCCTTTCTAATAGTGGATAATCTGTGAGCGATAACTAAAGAAGTTCTGCCAACCATCAGCTTATCTAACGCTTCTTGAACAAGCCTTTCAGATTCTGAATCCAAAGAACTTGTGGCCTCATCCAAAATAAGAATTCGTGGGTCTTTAAGAACCGCTCTAGCGATAGCAATTCGCTGTCGCTGACCGCCAGAAAGTTGAATGCCACGTTCGCCTACAACTGTGTCATATTTTTCAGGAAAGCTATCCACAAAAATGTGGGCATTTGCCTTTTTGGCTGCTTCCTCAATTTCCTCTAAGGAAGCACCAGGTTTGCCATATTCGATGTTCTCCCGAATTGTTCCCCCGAACAAAATCACATCCTGCGGCACAATTGCCATCTGATTTCTGAGGAACTCCAGTCCCATTTCTTTGGTGTTAATTCCGTCAATCGTAATTGTTCCAGAATCTGGGTCGTAAAAACGAAGAACTAAAGAAGCAATAGTAGATTTCCCCGAGCCAGATGGACCAACAAGAGCTATTGTCTCGCCTTGCTTTGCATCAAAACTAACGCCATTCAGTACCGAAATATCTTGTCTGCTCGGATAACGGAATTGC
This sequence comes from Flavobacteriales bacterium, assembly GCA_003456455.1. Taxonomy (GTDB): domain Bacteria; phylum Bacteroidota; class Bacteroidia; order UBA10329; family UBA10329; genus UBA10329. The sequence goes on along the minus strand of DMRV01000325.1, from coordinate 4,137 downwards.
ACATTTTCGAACTTCAGCGAACCAGAAATAGCGGCTACACTTGCTGACGTGGCCTCATAAGGCTCTGGTTCTTCATCCATAATCTCCAGAATACGTTCAGCGGCACCCATTGCTTTCTGAATTTGGGCATACATTTCTGCTATTCCGCCAATAGAGGCGCCAACAAATACAGAATAAAGCACAAACTGAATCAAGTTACCAAAACTCATTTCATCCTGATTAACCAACCTTGCGCCATACCATATTACGCCTACAATAGAACCGAAAAGAGCAAGGATGATGAAGGATGCGAAAAAACCACGGGCTTTAGCACCTTGAAGCGCCTTTTCTATAATAGACTCGGTGCTTTTCGCATATCGCACGCTTTCAAACAGTTCGTTTGCAAACGATTTCACATTCGTAATTCCAGCTAATGTCTCTTCAACTATCGTGTTGGATGCAGCAATTCTGTCTTGTGTTTCCTTAGAAATTCTTCGGATAATGCGTCCAAATACTACTGCAAAAACAGCCACAAGTGGTACAATCCCAAGCATAACCACCGTCAATTCAACTGATGTATAGGCCAGAAAGGCAATTCCACCTACAATCAACATCGATTGCCTCAGGAACTCAGCAACAACGGTTGTGAATGTATCCGACAACATATTAATGTCCGTAGCAATTCGGCTATTCATGTCTCCAACTCTGTTTTGAGAGAAGAAAGACATCGGCAAACGAATAAGCTTATTGTAGGTGTCTTTCCTCAGGTCGGCTAGTACATGCTCCGTTACATTCACGAAAAGATAGATCCGGAAAAATGAAAAAACGGCTTGCAGTATAAATACGATTAGAAGAAAGATTGCGATGCGATCAATATCAGCCAACATGGCCTCTTCCGCTGTGTCAACCATATCTCCAATAAGCTTTGGAAATATTAGTGCTGTAATTCCTGTGAGGAATAGGAAGAAAAGCCCCAAGTAATACTTGAAACGGTGTGGTTTGAAGTAGCTAAAAAGCCTGCTTACTTTTTTCAGGTTTTCACCCGACACCTTTACTTTTGGAAGGTCTTCTGTGTCTAAATTGTTTCTTCTTGCCATTTTGCGAGCGCAAAGGTATTTTAATCAAACTATTTTAAATAAGATATGTTTGCAGAAATTGAAACGAAGTATATCTTTGCACCCCCAAAATAAGTAGGAGTTATGAAAAGGACATTTCAACCATCTAGAAGAAAAAGAAGCAACAAGCACGGATTTCGTAGCAGAATGGCTTCGGCAAACGGACGCAACGTGTTAGCATCTAGAAGAGCAAAAGGAAGAAAAAAACTTACGGTATCTGACGAAAGAGCAGATAAGAAGTAAGATTTAAATAGGTTTAGATAAACAAAAACCCGTTCGCCTTTGGTGAATGGGTTTTTTTATTTCCAACATTCGTTAACGTAAGCAATGGTTGGTTTATTGATTTTATCTGAGTGTTACTTTAGCGCTCTGTTTAGCATTTTAAATGTCTTCAAGGTCAGTTAAATTAGGTCTGTTTGTAGCTGTCATTTGTATGATGGTGTCTGCTTTTCAATTACGCGCAGGTATTATTGAGAAAGCATTTGAGGCACTTGAAATGAAAGACTATTTCAAGGCACGAGAATTGTTTCAAAAAGTGGTTCGGAAAGACCGCTTGGTAGGTAATTACGGATTGTGTTTGGTGCACATTACGAAGCAAAATCCGTTTTACGACTTAGACACGGCTAAAATTTTCGCGCTCAGAACAGAGTCTTTCTGGAAACTGGCATCTGAAAAAGAAAGGCGAAAGCTTTCGGAATACGGTATCAACTCAAAATCTGTTGAGGGTTTAAGAGTGATGGTTTACTCTTATGCTCTGGATCAAGTTAATGATCAACGAACAATAGAGTCTTGCCGGTCATTTGTAAATCGGTTTCCATCAGCTCCCCAAAAAAAAGAGGTGCTGGATTTAATGGCTACTATTTCGTTTGAAAATGCAAAAGCCGCCAACTCATACACAGCAATAGATAAGTTCTTGAAGGAATTTCCTAGTGCGCCAGAAACAATCGAGGGAAAAGTGCTTTATGAGAAGTTTCTTTTTGAGGACAGAACCAAAGACGGAACTGTGGAAAACTACAAGCAATTCCTTACAGAACGGCCAGATTCTCCATTCAAGCGGCAAGTGTACGACCAAATTTATGCGCTTTCTATGGAAGACCCTACCGTTAGGAGCATACATGAGTTCATTAAGAGAAACCCAGAATCTCCCCATTTGGATGACGCTTGGCGAAAGCTCTTTAAGCTATTTGCGCCAAAGTTAGACGCAGAGGTTTTGGCGGAGTTTAAACTCGAATATCCCAACTATCCGTTTGTGACGGAATTGGATGATGAATTGAACATTCTTACCATGCAAGTTTATCCTGCGGAGCAGAATCACAGATTTGGTTTTGTGAGCAGAAAGGGTAAAGTGGTTATTCCGTTTTCGTACGAAAATGCTGGTGATTTTAGCGAAGGATTAGCAGCTGTTTACCAAAATGGCCGCTGGGGCTATATCAACAAAAAAGGAAAAACCATTATTCCTTTTAATAATGATGAAGCGGAAACATTTAGCAATGGTGTAGCCATTGTTGCACGTGGAGACGAATACGGGATGCTTGATGCAGATGGCAACGTGGTGGTGGAAATTGTATATGAAGAGATGTATGATTTTCATGATGGAATGGCTAGCGTAGTAAAAGATGGCATGTTCGGTTTTGTAAATAGAAAAGGGGAATTAACTATTCCGTTGAAGTTGGAACAGGCTTGGGATTTTTCTGAAGGGTTGGCGGTTATTGAACTACGAGGTTTTAAAGGATATGTTGATACGAAAGGTGCTGTTGTTATAAAATGTCAGTACGAAGAAGCGGAGCCGTTTTTTCAAGGGGTAGCACGTGTAGTGAAGAAAGAAAAGATGGGGTTGATAAACGCTGGTGGAGATTCGATTACGCCTTGTAAATATGACCGAATTGGAAATTTCTCCGAAGGTCTAGCCTGTGTTCTTAATGAAGGGAAAGTGGGTTATGTTGACCGATATGGAAACGAAGTTATCCCGTTGACTTATGATGGAGAATTGGAAGAGCTTGTTCGGTTTGAATTTAAAGACAGCAAAGCGATTGTCAGAAAAGGCAAGAAGTTCGGAGTAATTGACAAAACTGGAACGGAGGTTAAAGCGTTTGAGTTTGATTTGATTGATCCTATTGAAGATGGTCGGTTTGCAGCTAAAAAGAAAGAAAAATTTGGTTTTTTCAATGCCGCAGGAATTGATGTAATCCCATCAAAGTACGATGATACAGGTGGTTTTTCTGATGGAATGGCATCTGTGAAAATGGATGATTATTGGGGTTATATCAATGATGCGGATGAGTTGGTTGTTGCCGCTGACTATGATGAGGCTTCAGATTTTCTTAATGGAGTGGCGCTGGTCAAGCGCGGAGATTTCCGCTGTGTGATTGACAAGAATGGCGAATACCTCGTTCCGTGTGCCATGGACGAAATTGTGGTGATGGAAGGGGAGCTCCTAAGACTGGAGAAGGAAGATAAAATGGCCTATTTCGATTTGCGGACCAAGAAGTATATGTGGAAAGCAATAGGGTTTTAAATTCGAAGGCGTTTATTTGAGTCTTCGGAATTTCGTGCTTTTAGGTCAATGTTTGAACCTCACAAACAATCGTCCAAAGTTCTTACTGTCTTTATCAATGCGATGGTATTTGGCTTTGATGTGTTTTTGTTCTAGAAAACGAATTACTTTTTTCTTTAGTTGTCCGCTGCCTTTTCCTGGGATAATCTCAATGATTGGAATGCGTTTCTCCACGGCTTCATCAATAAGGTCATTCAACGCTTGGTCTATTTTCCAGCCTTTGTTGTATATATCATGGAGGTCAAGTTTCAGCTTTGCCATGCTTGCAATATAATTACTCGTATTAAGTTCAACAATTAGCCAAGTATATTCGTTTCTTTCACAACTATAAAAATCGAATTTGGGCAAGCCACAGATATTCTTCATTTCAGGTTTAGGTGCTGATCACCGAGCATTTGATAGAATCAATTTGGAAGGTTACGAGCAAACGCATCTTCCTTGGATTATTCCAGAGTGGAAGGATACCATGCACACATATGCACGGAAGAT
>DMRV01000112.1 GCA_003456455.1 Flavobacteriales bacterium | reverse complement strand
TCAAAGGTAGAAATCACCCCCTGACGGCAACTTGATATTTATCCACAGGATTTTGGTGAAAACTCATACATTCCGCCCTAATCATTGCTGATTTTGGCATGGCTTTGAGTTCAAATTTAGATTAGACCGTTAAGCCTTGCTTGGCGAAAAGTCGAGATAATTGCGCCACGGTATGATCTATTTCCTCCTTCGTATTGTACTTACTAAAGGAGAATCGGATGGCTGCCCGCTTCATATCACGAACCAATTCTGCCAACACATGCGAGCCAACGCTGCTACCAGACGAACATGCGCTGCCACCAGAGGCTGAAATGCCCATAATATCAAGATTAAACAACAGCATTTCTGAAATTGGTGTATCTGGAAAACAAACGTTGAGCACCGTGTAAAGCGAACTCCCTTCTGGGTCTCCATTAAAACGAACATCAGGAATAGACTTGCGCAATCTCTCAATCATGTAGGTTTTCAAACCTTGAACATGGTTCTGATGCGCTTCCAAATCGCGATAAGCAACTTCCATAGCTTTGGCTAAACCCACAATTCCGTAGATATTTTCTGTTCCACCACGCATGTTACGCTCTTGAGCACCACCGTGAATCATTGGTTTGATGCTGACCTTTGAATTGATGTACAGAAACCCGATTCCCTTTGCTCCGTGAAATTTATGAGCCGATGCCGTTATGAAGTCAATATCCAATTCAGCTAAATCGAACACATAATGACACATGGTTTGCACCGTATCAGAATGAAAATACGCGCCATTGGCTCTGCAAAGAGTCGATACATTCTTCAAATCGATGAGGTTTCCAATCTCATTATTAGCGTGCATCAACGAAACCAAGGTTTTCTCTTTCGTTTGAAGAAGCTCTTCTAAATGATTTAAATCAATGTGACCGTTTTCCGTCAACTTGACAAAGCTCACTTTTAGGTCTCCATTCGCTTCCGCAACCTCCACAGAATGAAGCACAGCATGATGTTCAATTTTGGAAGTGATGATATGCTTAACGCCAAGATCACGGATACTGCAAAGAATAGCCATGTTATCGGCCTCCGTTCCTCCTGATGTGAAAAAAATCTCTGCTGGAGAAACTTTTAGAAATGAAGAAACGGTACGCCTTGCTTTTTCAATCTCCGCTCTAGCCTTACGACCAAAAGCATGAACCGAAGAAGGATTACCGTAGTTTTCCTCCATCACCTTACAAATCGCTTCAATTACCTCAGCATCAATCTGAGTAGTGGCAGCATTATCGAGGTAAATACTCATGATCTAATCAATTGTTTGGAAATTTGAACACAAACCGAGTTAAATATCGTATTTCTTTATACAACATCTGAGCTTGTAAGCTTATCCTTTCATCATCTCTTTAATGTCTTCAATAATCTTATTTGCCAAATTATTGGCGGTGCTTTCGTTCTCGCTTTCGCTGTAGATGCGAATAATTGGTTCTGTATTCGATTTTCGGAGATGCACCCATTCTTTATCAAACTCAATCTTCACTCCGTCAATCGTGTTTACAGGCTGCGATTTGTACTTCTTCTCCATTGCTGCAAGAATTCCATCTACATCTGTTTCGGGTGTAAGCGAAATTTTGTTTTTGGAAATAAAATAGCTTGGATAAGACGCTCTTAACTGGCTTGTTGTCTTTCCTGTTTTCGCAAGATGCGTCAAGAACAAGGCAATTCCAACCAACGCATCACGGCCATAATGTAATTCAGGATAAATGATTCCTCCATTGCCTTCGCCACCTATGACTGCATCAGTAGCCTTCATCATGTTTACTACGTTCACTTCGCCAACAGCACTTGCTTTGTACGTTCCGCCTGCTTTTTCAGTCACATCACGCAAAGCGCGTGTAGAAGAAAGATTAGAAACGGTATTCCCCTTTTTCTGACTCAAAACGTAATCAGCTACAGCAACAAGCGTGTACTCCTCTCCAAACATTTCGCCATCCTCGCTCACCATTGCCAAACGATCTACATCCGGATCAACTACAAAACCAACATCAGCTTTGCTTTTTTTAATAACCGAAGAAAGCTCTGTTAAATGTTCAGGAAGCGGCTCAGGGTTATGAGGAAACTCACCATTTGGTTCGCAATACAACTCAGTCACTTTGTCAACACCTAATGCTTTCAACAATTTTGGCAAGGTGATTCCACCAGTTGAATTGACGCAATCAATTGCAACGTGGAAATTGGCCTTACGAATCGCATCAACATCCACCAGCGGTAAATCCAATACCATTTGAATGTGACGCTCGATGTAGTCGTCAATCGTACTAATCTTCCCTAATTTGTCTACGTCAGCAAAGTTGAAAGCTTCGTTCTCAGCTATCTCTAGCAGCTCGGCTCCATCTTCACCAGAAATGAATTCTCCTTTTTCGTTGAGCAACTTAAGTGCATTCCATTGCTTCGGATTATGACTAGCCGTGAGAATAATTCCACCATCAGCCTTCTCGGCCGTTACAGCCACCTCCACCGTTGGTGTGGTAGAAAGACCAAGGTCAATAACGTTGATACCACAACCGATAAGTGTTCCTGTAACCAATCGATTTACCATTTCGCCAGAAATACGCGCATCGCGACCAACAACAACTGTTAAGGTTTTCTTATCCGAATGTCTTTTCAGAAATTCAGCATACGCAGATGTGAATTTCACCACATCCAAAGGAGAAAGGCCATCGCCTGCTTTCCCTCCGATGGTTCCTCTTATCCCAGAAATGGATTTAATCAACGTCATCGCTCAAAATTTTTGCAAATGTATCATTTCGGGTCGTGCCAAAAGTTCTCACAAAATGTAGGTGCAAGGAACTTACAAACTCTCAATATTCGGTCTCACATTTGCACATACATTCTTCAATATGCGCGTAAATTGCCAACCAAACACAATGAGGGTACTCTTAACTTTTTCTTTTCTGTTCATTGGTCTACTCTGTTTTGCTCAGGATTCAGAATACGCCAATCCATTATCTGGAGAACTGATTCTTTCAGGCAACTTCGGAGAAGTGCGTGGCAAT
>DMRV01000372.1 GCA_003456455.1 Flavobacteriales bacterium | reverse complement strand
AATCAACATTGCAAAAGAAACCGATATTCCTTTTCAACTAGAGGTAGAAGGTTCTGGCGGAAGCGATGGGTTAGAACTCCAATCTTCTCCGTACCCATGGGAATGGGTCTTTGTAGGCGCAGCTGAGAACAATGTTCATTCCCCTGATGAAATCGTGCATAAAGACGATATCAAAGCGATGACAAAACTCTATATGGTGTTGATGGAGAACCTTTGACGGTTTCATCCACCTGAACTTGTTCATAGTCTGATAGATGCTGAAACAATTTTAGCATGACACACAAATCAGCTTAGGTACTTTTTAGCGGCATCAATTATAATCTGAGGGGCACGCTGTGGTTTCATAGTTTTACTGTCCACAAAAACCAATTCGGTTAAAGCTGAGTTCAGAAATTCTCCTTTTGAATTCCACGTTTCATACTCAAACGTAATCCGCGAACGCGGAACTTCTCTTACACGTGTTATAATGGTTAGCACCTCATCATAAAAGGCTGGCTTTTTGTAATTATTCTCGTAGCGAATTACAGGCATCATAATTCCATCCGCTTCTAATTCGGCATAATTAATTCCCAATTCTCGCATGGCCTCTACCCTTCCCACTTCAAAATAAGTGGCGTAGTTGCCATAATAGACATAGCCCATTCTGTCAACTTCAGAATATCTAGTCCTCACAGTTGTTTTGTGTTCAAACATGGCGATTAAGGTATCATTAATTGTCTTTTCAACCCCATCGCTTTCAACAAGGTTGCTTAAACTTGCGCCATGCGTTGGTTGTTGTGGCTTACAGTTACTCTTTCTGCTTGTTCTGGTTCGGTTATCGAATATCAGGCAGTTGAAATGAACGATTCTATTTTGGGTGATGTGCTTTCGGAATCGATAATTACGCCTTATCGCGACAGCTTGGAACTGACTATGAACACCATTCTAGTTCAGAGTGAAGTTCCACTTACACGTGCAATTCCAGAAAGCACTTTGGGAAACTTGATTTCCGACTTGCTGCTTGAACGTGCACAGATTGAAATGCCTGATTCGCTGCTACCAGATTTGTGCCTTATTAACATCGGTGGTTTGCGCGTGGACCTTCCTGATGGTGGGATTAGCATTGGAAAAGTGTTTGAATTGATGCCATTCGAAAACGAATTAGACATTTTAGAATTGTCTCCAGAAAAAATGCTGGAAATGCTGGACTATCTGCGCGAAAAAGGAGGCCAACCATTTTCAGGGATGACTTTAACTATCAAACCAAGCACTTATGATTGTGAGATAAATGGAAAGCCTTTGGATGAAAACCGAACCTATTACATAGTAACAAGCGATTACCTAGCAGATGGTGGCGATAAAATGTATTTCTTCAAAGAACCTCTAAGTCGCATTCAAACGGGCATCAAAATCCGTGATGCAATTCTTGACCATTTCAGAATTGTGGGATTAGCAAACAAATCGCTTAAAAGTGAAATGGACAGAAGGCTGATTATTGAATGAAACGCAGAAACTTCATAAAACAATCGGCATTTGCAGGAGCATCGTTGGCAGCCCTTGGTGGTTTAAGTTCGTGCCGATTGAATGAATTGGGTGTAGTAAAGCTGACCATTCTGCATACAAATGACGTTCACAGCCGCATCGACCCATTTCCAACTACTGACAGCAAATACCCAGGTTTGGGAGGGTTTGCGCGAAGAGCCGAAATGGTAAAGCAAGTCCGGGCGGAGGAAAAAAATGTACTTCTATTAGATAGTGGCGATATTTTTCAGGGAACGCCCTATTTCAATTATTATGGTGGCGAGCTAGAGTTCAAACTCATGAGCGAGATGGGCTATGATGCAGCCACTTTCGGGAACCATGATTTTGACAATGGAATTGAAGGCTTTACAAGACAGCTTCCGCACGCCAAGTTTCCATTCATCAACTCCAATTACGAACTAAGCGACACACCACTTTCGGAAACTACATTGAAAAACAAGGTTTTTGAAAAAGGTGGGCTTCGAATTGGTGTTTTCGGATTAGGTATTGAATTGGAAGGGTTGGTTAACCCAAAACTTTATGGAAATATCCGTTACACGGACCCAATTGCAGAAACAGACAGACAGGCCTCATTCCTAAAACACGAAGCAAATTGTGACCTGGTAATTTGCCTATCGCATTTGGGTTACGACTACAATGCTGAGAAATACAATTTCGACAAAGACCGAGTTTGCGATAAACACGTAGCTATTAACAGCCAAAATGTTGATATCATACTAGGTGGACACACGCATACCTTTTTAGATCAACCCCAATATTTTACAAATAAAACAGGACAAAACGTGATGGTTTGTCAAGTGGGCTGGGCAGGGATAAAACTTGGAAGGATTGACTTACAGGTAGATACAGTTTCTGGCCTTTTTGGTAGCGCGTATATTGCACCAAAAGTTTCGTAAAGTCAATAGCAAATTCATTTTTTTTTCACCTTTCTTTTACCAAGATTTGCCACGCATTTAAGGGAATCGGAAGCCCTCGTTTCATTTGGCTTCTGACGTGGAATTCTTAAAGCACTAACGTTTAGCTAGTTGACTTAAAGCGCATGAAGAAAGACTGTAAGGTTGTATGGGATAATTGTCTCGAAGTAATAAAAGACAACGTGCCTTATCAAAGTTTTAGAACCTGGTTTGAGCCTATCGTTCCGGTAAAATTGGACGTTAAGGTTTTGACTATTCAGGTACCAAGCCAATTCTTTTACGAATGGTTAGAGGAACACTACATTTCTCTTCTGAAAAAGACGGTTAAAAAAGAACTTGGAACCGAAGGTCGATTGGAGTATCAGATTATTATGGAGAATGGTTACAACTCTTCAAAACCGTATTCTGTTCGTGTACCAACAAACTCAGCCACTACTAAGAATCAGCCAGTAACTGCACCAATGGATTTGGGCAGAACTGATGCTATTCGCAATCCATTCATTATTCCAGGATTGAAAAAGGTGAAGGTTGAATCGCAGCTAAACGCTAATTACAACTTCGACAATTTTATAGAAGGTGATTGCAACCGTCTAGCACGTTCTGCT
>DMRV01000070.1 GCA_003456455.1 Flavobacteriales bacterium | reverse complement strand
CTGAATGGCCGAACTCCATCTATCTTTCGAATTTTCTGGGTTAATGCTCTCTGCCACTTTCGTGTAATCGAAACAATGTCCCATTACCAAATAAGGCTTCAGAAACTTGGTGAACGTCTTATCCTTGAGTGGGTAGTACATCACCGACCATCCAATGTGAGCATCTTGTCGGTTTCCTGTTTTTCCAATTTGGGAAGTGAGGTAATCGGCAAAAAACTCCATGTTGATACGGTCGTGAACTTGTAATCTAAATTGACCACCAGCACCAACACTCGTTCCTTGCCAGGAGCCATGGTTGAATGTGCTAATGGTAGTTCTCATCCCGAGGGAGAAGAGTCCGCCATGATGATTTTTAAGATTTAGCGTTTCCTGCGCTGAGGTCAGTATTGGAACTGATAAAATCAGCAATAAAAGAGTTTTTCGCAGCATGATGATGGGGATTTGGTTTGCTACCTAAACCACCATCAAATTCGGAAATTGTATTCTGTTAACGAATGTTAAAGGATTTGCAACGTGATGTTCAGACTGGCTTCAATTTTAGCTGAACGAGGGAGGTTGTATGCGCCATTCAGAGTTTGGTCCTTCGATACAACACACCGCGTGCACAACTCAGGATGATATTCTGCCTGTGTTTCGCGCAAGGGAACGCCCACATAAAAAAATTGAGAAAGTTGACGACTTTTGCGGTATGGGAAGAAGGCGAAAACAAGTACTGGAAGATGTAACCATTTTAGACATTGCCGACAAAGGACAAGCCATTGCGCGGGTAGATGAGATGGTCATATTTGTGAAGGGCGTGGTGCCTGGCGATGTGTGCGATATTCAGATTAAGAGGAAACGCAAGAACTACGCTGAGGGCTATGTGCAGAAGATTAAGGAGTTGTCTCCCATTCGGATTGAAGCTAAATGCAAGTATTTTGGTGTTTGTGGCGGTTGCAAATGGCAGAACCTGAGCTACGAAAAGCAGTTGGAATTCAAGCAGAAACAGGTAAACGATGCGCTACAGCGTATTGGTAAGGTTGAGGTAGGCGCGTTTGAGTCAATTTTGGGTTCTGAGCAGATATTTAACTACCGTAACAAGTTGGAATTCAGCTTTTCGCACAGGCAATGGCTTACAGCCGAGCAGGTGGCCAGCGGAGTAGATTTCGATAATGTGCCTTCATTAGGGTTTCACGTTCCTGGCCGGTGGGATAAGGTGCTTGATGTAAAGGAATGCCATTTGATGGCCGAGCCGAGCAACGGCATTAGAAACCGGGTTCGGGAGATTGCGTTGGCAAACGATTTTCCGTATTACAACCTAAACGAGCAAACAGGCTTTTTGCGCAACTTAATTGTACGTAGTACAATGACCAACGAATGGATGGTTATTCTGAGCGTTGCGGAAGACCGTCCGAATGATATCAAGTTGATTTTAGACGCCTTGGTGGAGGAATTCCCACAGCTGACATCAGTGCTTTACGTGATTAACGATAAGCCGAATGATACAATTGCTGACTTGGACATTCAGGTTCATTCTGGCAATGACTTTATTATGGAGGAAATGGAAGGGTTGAAGTTCCGCGTGGGACCAAAATCTTTCTACCAGACTAATGGTCCGCAGGCGTATGAGTTGTACAAGATTACTCGTGATTTTGCCGGATTGACTGGAGAAGAAGTGGTTTATGACCTTTACACAGGTACAGGAACTATTGCGCAGTTCGTAGCTAAACAAGCCAAGAAAGTTGTGGGTATTGAATACGTAGAACCTGCCATTGTTGATGCCAAGCTTAACGCTGAACTAAATGGTATTGAGAACACTTCATTCTACGCTGGCGATATGAAGGATGTTTTTACCAAAGAGCTTGTTGCGAAAGAGGGGCATCCTGATGTGGTAATTACTGACCCACCGCGCGCAGGAATGCACGGAGACGTGATTGCTCGATTGAATGAGTTGCTTCCTCAACGAATCGTTTATGTGAGTTGCAATCCAGCCACGCAAGCCCGTGATGTGCAATTGCTGAGCGAGAACTACGAAGTGAAGAAGGTTCGCCCGGTAGATATGTTCCCACACACGCATCATGTAGAGAGTGTGGTACTATTAGAACGTAAACCTTAACAAATGAACTTAGATAAAAACTTCTGGAATGACCGGTATGTTGGAAAACAGATTGGTTGGGACCTAGGTGCTCCGAGTACACCTTTAAAGGAATTCATTGATACGCTTGAAGACAAGAGCATTCGTATTCTGATTCCAGGGTGTGGAAATGCCTACGAAGCAGAATACTTGCATGAGCAGGGTTTCGAGAATGTGTTTGTGATTGATATTTCTCCATTGGCGCTGAAAGGACTACAAGAAAGAGTTCCTGAATTTCCAGCTGACCACCTTATTGAAGGCGATTTCTTCGAACACAATGCTACATACGACCTTGTTTTGGAGCAAACTTTCTTCTGTGCCCTAAACCCTGAGTTACGTGCTGCTTATGCTAAGAAGATGAGTGAATTGCTTGCTCCAAATGGCAAACTGGCTGGCGTTATGTTCTGCTTTGAACTCACTGAGAAAGGCCCACCGTTTGGTGGAAGTGAGGAAGAGTACAAAGGTTATTTCGAGGAATTGTTCGAAAT
>DMRV01000246.1:4679-5058 GCA_003456455.1 Flavobacteriales bacterium | reverse complement strand
GTCCCGTTTAGGCTGGCATAGATTTCATATTCCCTCACACCTTCTGGCCAATTTACATATTCAGTCCATTGAATATCACTGAAACGATCACAGCCATCTGCCTCTGCGGAAGCCAAAATTGTTCTATGAGAACTAAACGCACTTCCCGTGATAAGGCAGTTGTTCGTAGCCTTTACGCGATAGGTCTCCACTTCATTTGCAGCGTTCGAGCTAGGGTTTGTCCAGTCCGTATTGTTGTATCCAACCGCTGTGAACAATGGCGACCAAATGCCAGCATTGCTCTGCTCTACCGTGTATTCCACCACGTTGAGTTGGGCATTTGGTGGCCAGCTTATTCTTGCTAATTCATTTATTACCGTAACCGAATCAATTGGTTGAG
>DMRV01000246.1:0-4548 GCA_003456455.1 Flavobacteriales bacterium | reverse complement strand
CCACCTGGTTCCAATCTCCATACGTCATATAAGCCACCTGTAGATGGAAAGTTTGGCGTAGAAACCGCGTTCCATGATAGGTCTGCGGTTGTCATATTATCCGTTACGGTGAGGAAAATGGAGGAGATTACTGCTATGGCAGGTTCTAATTGACTGTCTCCACATCCAGAACGAGTTCTTATTTCGTAATAATTTGGTCCTGTAGTAGATGGCGGAGTAACTGCGTTTCCAGCATCATGTAAATATGTTCCTATACTGATGTTGCCAACTGCTCCAACTTCTTGAAAAGGTCCATTTGGAGAGGTGCTGTGGTATATGGCATATTCAAAAAAAGATTGCGGAACGGTATTGTCAACAACGGGCTCCCAGCTGAGTGTAATGTCTCCGTTGGCGGCTGTACTCGCACAATGAGGTTGGGGACTTGGTATAATTGGTTCGCCAACTACGGTTACAGAAACATTAACCATGTTAAATGCCCGAGTAGGACAAAAATCATCACGGTAAGTGAAGATGAAGTTGTACGTGTTGGAAAAACTACCGCAAGCATCCTGCACAGCAATATGGTCGCAAGTAGTTTGCCAATTAAACTCTGTAGAAATAGCTCCAACGTTTGTTGATGGTGGAGTTACGTTAGAAAGTGTAGCACAAGGAGGATTGAGGCATCCACTATTTGCATTGGTAAAGTTCGCGCCAAATTGAGACCCAGCAGCCGTAAACTCTAACGTCTGAGCGTTGCCATTCACGATATCGTTGTCTGTTCCTGTGATTGAAAAGTTCACTAAATCACCAGCCTGAACAGTTACATCATACCCCGTTACGCCAACTGGAGCAGTCCAAGCAGGAGACGAAACTGACGGAATATCGTTTGTGCCGTTGCAAGGGATAATGGTCACGCTCATTTCTCTAATCGTCTTTGAGATACGTTGTCCACATCTCCAACTATAAACAGCTACAACTACAGTCCACCTTCCTTGAATCCCTGGAGGCGCATTGTAATTGATTTGACCTGTCACAGGGTCAATGGTAATGTCATCATAACTGGGGTCTAGGGTAGGTCCTGGTAAAGGCGAATTGCCGCTGTAACCAGCAGTATAGAAAATTGGGAGGCCATCATTCCCTAGTGCAGAAGCAAACTCGTAACTCAAAGAGTCAAGGTCTGTGTCAATAGCGTTGCTGTTATACTGTAGTTGAAAACCAGAACAGAGTAAAGATGTAGGACGCTCTGCAAACTCGGGACTTGCATCAAAACATGGATTTAAACCTTGTCCATTGAAAGGATACATGGTTGCCGAGTAATAAATTTCTTGGTTTACTGCCGTTTGAAGGTTGTCGACTGAGTTTCTGCAGCATCGCCTATAGACAACATCCAGTCCAGTAGGCCCTGGCGTTATGTTGAGTGCAATGGGGTCTGATTTAAAAAGGAATTCCTCAACAGAGATATTCGGTAATTCATCTGCGCATGTAAAGCCGCATCCAAGAGGAGTTACATCGGTTTGAGACTGAAGTGTTAAAGGGAGCGATTGGAATAGGGTATCAGTATCGCCAGCAAGTAACTGAATAGAATGACCTGATGCAGATAGCAGTGAATTAACCGAGCAATCTCGATATAGTGTAAGGTAAAACTCAAACTCTCCTGAAGGCAGACATTTCCAATAAATATCACCGCCAATAATATGTTCAGCCTTTGTTTGCCGTGTTTGTAAAAACACGAACACAAACGCTAAAAGGAGTAATCTGAAAATGTGACTTTTCCTATGCATTAAAGGTTGACAAATACTGAATGTGCTAAGTTATTATTTATTGCCCTTTTCGTTCGGAACGCAAGGATAAATGATGAACGCACAACTATTCTTAAAGTTGCTTTAAACCGAAATGGACTTTCCTGCGGTAATTAGCACTAGGTCTTCTTTTTTGAAATACATATTGGCCAACTCACGCAATCTTTCGGGCGTTATTGTCTGTATTTGGCGTATAAGGTTCCGATGCGAACTTAAACCTAAATCATACCGCAGATAAGTTCTCCATTTATCAGCAATGGAGAAAGGTCCATCAACACTTTTCAGAATGGAACCCAACATGTAGTTACGAACCAGTTCCAATTCATCAATAGGAATCGGTTCTTTTCTCAAGCGTTCAATTTCTTTGAAAATTTCATCTACAGCAGCTTTGCAAACATCTGCTCCAACCTCGGTTGATATAGAAAGATAACCGCTGTTTTTCATGCTTACCATTCCAGCGCCAATTCCATAGGTATAGCCCTTGTCTTCTCTAATATTCGACATGAGACGAGACCCGAAATAACCGCCTAATACAGTGGTTGAAACTTGTAGCCCGATAAAATCTGCATGTTTTCGATTGAATAAAACACGACCAATTTTAATAGAATTCTGAACTGCATCTGCCTTCTCTATATGCGAGTCCTGCGTGGTTTGAGGCTTTACTTCAATAGTGGATTCCAAAGATTCTTTTCGCTCTTCTTTCCCAAACGCATTGTTCAATTGTTCAAACGTGTTTTCGTTCAGCTTTCCAGCAACAATAATATGCTTGATGCCATTTTGAATATGTTCTTGGTAAAAGTCAACGAGATCGTCTCTTGTTACAGCATCGTAATCTGTAACTGATGCAGACCGACCATAAGGATGATTTTCTCCAAACATAGAGGCAGCAAAAGCCTTCGCTCCCAAATAGCTCACTTTTTCTTGTTTGACGAGCATCTCCTGTTTGCTTTTGCCCAAATGTGTGGCAATTTCCTGTTCTGGAAATACAGAATCAACGTAAACTTCAGTTAATACTGGTAGCGTTTGCTCCAAATGTTTGGACAGCGTAAAAAGGTTTAACGAGCAGTCGTCATGTGAGGTTTCTGCTTCTAAATGAGCACCGTAAAAATCTACGCTTTCGGCAATTTGGGCAGCTGTTTTCGTAGATGTTCCGGCCGTTAGTAGTTTTGTGGTTGTAGATGCAATAAGAATTCGCTTGCCTGCAGCCGTTCCTGCGCTGAAAACCAATTCTATCTTGGTAACATCTTGTGAGCCTGCATTAACAGTAAAAACAGGAATTCCGTTATCTAAATGATGAACCTGAGGTTCTATCAATTTCACATCTTTTATGGTGCCAAATTGAGGTGCTATAGCTCTATCAAGCATTTGATTCTCTTTTGTAAATGAGTGTTGAAGAATTGGTTTTAGTTACGCTTACTATAACTTTCTGCTGCAAATCTTCTCTCGTAACTGCCATGTACTTAGCCATTTCAGTGTTTATGGTTTCAGCATCTCCGCTAAGCTCGTGATATGCCAATCCGATAGCGCGATTTAGTAAACTCATTTCCGCAAATTCGTTATTTGCTTCAATCTGATTTTTTACTTTCTCAAGTTCAGATTTCGCAACTAGTTCATTGCGCAGTAATTCTACTTCTTCCCAAATGGCACTTTCCGCTTCTTCAATCGAAGCTTCTTGCGAAATATGTCCGGCAATGCTGAATAAGCTTGGGTCACGCTCGCCCATTAAAAATGCGCCAACGCTCGTAAATAGACGCTTTTCTTTCACCAGTTTCTGATAAAGTCTGGATGAGTCTCCACTACCAAGAATGTCAGATAGTAAGTCCCACGTTGGATAATCCTCATCCATTTTATCACACATGTGAAATGAAATGTAAATGGCATCTAATGGGACGGGTCGGGTTACCTCAAGTCGTCTTGCTTCGGTTTGCTTCGGTTCTGTTTTAAGCTTTCGTACTGGTTTTTCATCTTTATCAATGGGCGTAAACCACTTTTCCGATAGAGTCTTAATGGCTTCCACTTCTACATTTCCAGCTACAACCATCACCGCATTTTTTGGCTTGTAATGTTTGCTGAAAAATGCCTTTACATCAGCCATTGTGGCTTCTTCAATATGCTTTTCTTCCTTACCAATGGTTGCCCATTTGTATGGATGCTCCTTGTATGCCAGCGGCCGCATCAATAGCCAGGCATCACCATAAGGCTGGTTTAAATAGCGTTGTCGGAACTCTTCAATAACCACATTGCGCTGCACTTCCAAACTCTTTTCCGTAAAAGCAAGATTGAGCATACGGTCGCTTTCTAGCCAAAAAGCTGTTTCCAGATTCTCAACTGGTAGAGTAATGTAGTAATTGGTAATGTCTGTGGAGGTAAAAGCATTGTTGGAACCACTAGCCATTTGTAACGGTGAATCGTAACTAGGGATGTTTGCCGACCCACCGAACATCAAGTGTTCGAAAAGGTGGGCGAAACCTGTTCGTTCTGGGTCCTCGTCTCTCGAGCCTACATCATACATAATGTTTAAGCAGGCAAGTGGAGTCGATGTGTCTTTATGGACAATGACCTTTAGGCCATTATCGAGCGTAAAACGTTCAAAATCTATTCTTCCCATGTGCCTGCAATGATACGGTGAAGAGAATTGACTAATTCCCCGGATTCGGTTTTTTATTCAACTCTTTTATGTCGTTTTCACTCCAATCGATTTTCATGATCTTGTTCATTGCACTGAAGCTCTATGGTTAAGCTCAGCTAAGTCTAAATAGACTTGGTTGTG
>DMRV01000063.1 GCA_003456455.1 Flavobacteriales bacterium | reverse complement strand
GTGTTGAAGAAAGGTAGGTTTTAAAATCTTGGCAGCTGATAACTTAGGGCTAGTCAAAACGTAAACGAGACCTAATTTGTTCGTGACGCACAAATGAAACACATAGTGTATTAATTAAAGTTTCATTTCAAATGTGCTTAGATTATTTAACTATTTGTGTAGAGATAGCCTTTCCGTAAGGATATTGATTACTTCGAGTCAAAGCTCGCTCTAGGTTTGTCTAATTGGCTTCTCCCAACAGGACGGTTCCATCTTATTCACATTAGCGTCCGGTTTTGTTTTAGCTGAAATCTTATTCGATAATGAGATATAGACGGAGCGCTTTGCCCATTACGATATTGTAGTTTTTCGGCTGAGGTTTAAACCTATTGTCTGCGATTCGGTTTCTTTCCCATGGAGGAATTGACAGCAGTTGAGGTTGACCGAGTAATTGAAATGGCATGGGAGGATAGGACCCCGTTTGAAGCAATTCAGTTTCAATTCAACCTTTCCGAGCAACAGGTAATTAAGCTGATGCGAAGTCAATTGAAACGTTCAAGCTTTAACCGTTGGCGAAAGCGTGTAAACAGCGGTGTGAGCCAAAAGCATTTGAAGAAGCGGAATCCTGAGATTGATCGTTTCAAGTGCACCCGTCAGCGACAGATTTCGTCTAACAGGATTTCAAAAAGATGAGTTTCCCAACTAAACATGAGCAGATTCTCGAAAGAATTGAAGCCATCGACCCAGTTAATTATGGCCGAACCCGTAATTTCCAGAATGGTGCAGTAACGCGATTATCGCCCTACATAGCGCGCGGTGTAATTAGTACCAAACAGGTAACGGAAAATATTCTTGCCAGAGGCTTGCCGCTACCTGCAATTGAAAAGTTTATTCAAGAGTTGGCATGGCGAGATTACTGGCAGCAGGTATGGATTGTTAAAGGCGATGCTATCAATCAAGATCTTCGTCACCCACAACCCGACACGGAAAATCAGCAAATTCCGCAGGCAATTGTAGTTGCGCAAACTGGAATTGAAGCTATTGATAAAGGCATAACTGAGCTTTACGATACAGGCTACGTGCACAACCACATGCGTATGTACTTAGCAGTGCTGGCATGCAACATAGCTAAAAGCCATTGGCGAGAGCCAGCAAGGTGGATGTACTATCACCTTTTGGATGGAGATTGGGCAAGCAATGCCCTGAGCTGGCAGTGGGTTGCAGGCTCAAATGCCAACAAAAAATACGTTGCAAATCAAGAGAACATCAACAAGTATTTCAACTCGTCACAAACGGAAACTTTTCTTGATGTTCCGTATTCGGCTCTTACATCGATGGATGTTCCAGCGACTTTAATGGAAACCCAAACACTCACACTTAAAACGGAACTTCCAACTTCTGATAACCTCCATATTAACGAGGCTTTACCAACCTTACTTTACAACTACTATAACCTCGACCCAAATTGGCATGGAAATGAGAAAGCCAACAGAATTCTACTGCTCGAACCTTCCGTTTTTCAGCAATACCCAGTTTCTAAAAACGGCATTGATTTCACACTGAATCTAGCGAAGAACATTGCAGGAATTCAGGTTTTTGTTGGTCAGTTTGATGAGCTGAAGAAGGCAATCGGACCATCTCCGGTAATTTTTAAAGAACATCCGCTTAACCGTAATTACGAGGGCACAGAGGAGCCACGCGATTGGATGTATTCGGTAACAGGTTATTACCGATCGTTTTTCGGTTTCTGGAAGAAGTGCAAAAAGGAAATGAAGTCTTGGTGAAGCAGCAGATAAATATCGTATGGCTGAAGCGCGATATCCGAACGCAGGATCACGCACCGTTGCAAGCTGCTGAAGATGCTGGAATTCCATATCGCATCATCTTCCTTTTCGAACCAGATTTGATAACGCATCCAGACACTTCAATCCGGCATTTACAGTTCCAATACCATTCATTATTGGATTTTAATCAACGATTGAAACCGTTCTATCGCGGAGCTAATATTTTCCATGCTAATGCGGTTCAGGTTTTCAAACATTTACTCGCTAATCACGAAGTCAAAAACGTTTTCAGCTACCAAGAAAGTGGCGTTCAGCTCACTTGGAATCGTGATAAAGCAGTTGCAGAATTGCTGAGCGGAAACGGTGCGGATTGGAAGGAATTTCAGGTTAATGGCGTGGTGCGCGGCATCAAAAACCGAGATGGTTGGGACAAACAATGGTACGTGACTATCAATCAACCACAAATTCAGAATCAATTCTCGAAAAACAAATTGGAGCCATTTGAAAACCCATTTCCTATTGATGCTGAACTGGAAAAGCAACTTCAAGAATATCCAGCACAATTTCAGCCCGCGGGAGAAACCAACGCCTGGCGATATTTGAAATCGTTTGTGAACGGAAGAGGAAAGAGCTACAATCGTCACATTAGCAAACCAACCGAAAGCCGCACATCTTGCGGACGTATTTCACCGTATTTGGCTTGGGGTAATATCAGCATTAAGCAAGCGGTGCAATTCATCGTAGAGTCAGACAGAAAAGGTTTTCACGGTATTCTCACGCGACTAAAATGGCATTGTCATTTCATCCAAAAGTTTGAAGTAGAATGCGAGTATGAAACGCTATGTATCAATCGTGGTTACGAGTTGCTAGAACGACCCGA
>DMRV01000137.1:3248-3511 GCA_003456455.1 Flavobacteriales bacterium | reverse complement strand
AAGTCTATTTACGGAGAAAAGTTTGCTGATGAAAATTTCGAATTGAAGCATACAGAACCAGGGTTGCTAAGTATGGCAAATGCTGGTCCCGGAACAAATGGGAGTCAGTTCTTTGTGACCACAGTGGAATGTGCTTGGTTAGACGGTGCGCACGTGGTTTTTGGTAAAGTGATTGAAGGATTGGACGTAGTTCAGAAGATTGAAACGTACGGTTCGCGTTCAGGAGCAACTTCGGCACCCATTACGATTGATGATTGCGGAGA
>DMRV01000137.1:1990-3207 GCA_003456455.1 Flavobacteriales bacterium | reverse complement strand
CATTTTAAGAACAATCGAAAGTTGAAAAATGATGTTTGGTAAAAGAAGGTTTTGTTTATCTTTGCGCTCCATTCTGAAAAACGAGTAATAATGAAAGAAGGAATTCACCCAGACGATTACAGATATGTTGTGTTTAAGGACATGTCTAATGACCACGTGTTTCGTACGCGCTCTTGTGTAGCTGCAAAAGAAACAATCACATGGGAAGACGGAGAAGAATACCCGTTAATTAAATTGGAGATTTCAAATACTTCACATCCGTTTTATACTGGAAAAATGAAGTTGGTTGATACTGCTGGACGTGTTGACAAGTTCCGTAACCGATATAAGACTCACCGTGCTTCTCAGATTAAACCTGAAGAAGAGGAAGAGAATAACGAAGGATAATATTAGTCATTCGACTTTTTAAAAGCCCGAACCACATTGTGGTTCGGGCTTTTTAATTTCGCACTTTAGCAGCGCATGAACTACATTCTATTTGACGATTCGCGGGAGAAATTGCTCCCTTTGACTTTTACTCGACCAGTTTGCGATTTGCGCATTGGAATTCTTACCATTCGTGAGAAATGGGAAACTTGCTTGAAGACTTCTACCAGCACACTCACTGAAGATTATTTGAGTGTCAAGTTTCCGATGGTTTCAGCTTTTGAAAATGTACTAATAAACGGAAGTGTTTGTCCAAGTGCTGAGTTAACCTCAGAAATCGAGTCGTTGAAGAATGGCGACCGTTTGATGAAAGAAGGAAAATTATTGGCCGCAAGAGTTGATGGTGATGTTTCCACTTTTCAAAAAGAAACAGAAGGCGAAAAAGAATTTGGAGGGGAAATACTCGCTATTAAAAACCCCTGGGATATTTTTTCAAAAAATGGTAAAGCCATTGAATCTGATTTTGAGTTAATTACCGCTGGAAGAACTTCCGCGAAGCTTTCCGAAAGCAACACAATTATCGGAAGCGGAAAAATTTTCTTGGAAGAAGGAGCTAAAGCCGAGGCAAGCATTTTCAATACATCCAATGGTTCTATCTATTTAGGAAAGAACTCAGAGGTAATGGAAGGCTCTGTCATTCGCGGACCATTTGCGCTTTGCGAGGGAAGCCAGGTGAAGATGGGCGCAAAGATTTATGGCCCAACCACGGTTGGGCCACAAAGCCGAGTAGGGGGCGAGGTAAACAATTCTGTCATTATTGGTTACTCTAATAAAGGACACGATGGTTTTTT
>DMRV01000137.1:542-1919 GCA_003456455.1 Flavobacteriales bacterium | reverse complement strand
GCAACGTTTTGCTAAAACAGGACTTCAATTCTGCGGGCTTATCATGGGCGATCATTCCAAATCAGGAATTAATACCATGTTTAATACGGGAACGGTTGTAGGTGTAAGTACTAACGTTTTCGGTTCTGGATTTCCACGCACATTTATTCCCTCATTTCAATGGGGTGGAGCGGCTGGATTCTCAGAATACAATCAAGAAAAAGCGTTTGCTACTGCTGAACGTGTGATGCAAAGACGCGGTAAACAATTCGATTCAAACGAGAAAGCCATCTTTTCGTCAGTCTTTGAACTGACAAAGAGTTACCGTAACTGACCTTTTGACCGAATTCGGCCAATTTGAAACTTCGGCACATTCGTTGACAATTCTCGTGCGGCTTACGATTTAGTTTTGCCAGCATAAAACCCCTATTGCATGAGTAACCCGTTCGAGGATATTGTTGAGTTTTCAAATTTAATTGAGGAGGATTCGGAGTTTATTCCGTTACTATCGCCCGAAGATGAGGAGAGCATGAATGCTGAAGAGATTCCAGAGCTTGTTGGAATTCTTCCCCTTAGAAATACAGTGCTTTTTCCAGGTGTAGTTATTCCAATTACTATTGGAAGAGATAAGTCGATAAAACTTGTGAAAGATGCGTACCACAGCACCAAGGTAATTGGAGTGTTGGCGCAGAAAGATGTGGCGGTTGAGGATCCTGGCCCAAAGGATATGAACCGTATTGGAACGGTAGCTCGCATTATCAAGATGCTGCAAATGCCTGACGGTAGCACAACTGTTATTATCCAAGGAAAGAGACGTTTTGAAGTGCGAGAAATGGTAGAGGTTGACCCTTATTTCAAGGCTCAGATAACCGCATTTGACGAAATAAAACCAGCTCGTAAAACGAAGGAATTCAATGCGTTAGTTGATTCTTTGAAGGATTTAGCATTGAATATTATTCGTCAATCTCCGAATATCCCTTCAGAGAGCGAATTTGCACTGAAGAATATTGAAAGCCCTTCATTCCTTATAAACTTCATTTCATCCAACATGGATGCAAGTGTGGCGCAAAAGCAGAAAATGCTTGAAGTGGCCGATTTGAAGCAACGTGCTACAATGGTTCTTGAGCATTTGACTAAGAACCTGCAGATGCTGGAGTTGAAAAACGACATTCAATCCAAGGTTAAGGTTGATATTGATAAGCAACAGCGCGAGTACTTCTTGAATCAACAGATGAAGCAGATTCAGGAAGAATTGGGCGGTAATTCTCTCGATCAGGAGGTTGAGGAAATGAAAGCCAAAGCAGAGAAGAAGAAATGGTCTAAGAAAGTTGGAGAACACTTCCAGAAGGAGTTGGATAAGCTGGGCAGAATGAACCCGAGTGCGGGTGAGTACTCTGT
>DMRV01000137.1:0-467 GCA_003456455.1 Flavobacteriales bacterium | reverse complement strand
GCAGAGAAAGTACTTGATAAAGACCATTTCGGTCTGAAGAAAGTAAAAGAACGGATTCTTGAACACCTAGCAGTCTTGAAGCTAAAAGGTGATTTGAAAGCTCCAATCCTTTGTTTGGTAGGTCCTCCAGGAGTTGGTAAAACCAGTTTGGGTAAATCTATTGCTGAAGCAGTAGGCAGAAGCTATGTGCGTGTTTCCCTAGGCGGATTAAAGGATGAGTCTGAGATTCGCGGACATCGTAAAACATACATTGGCGCCATGCCGGGGCGAATAGTTCAAAACATCAAAAAGGCAAAGTCTTCTAATCCAGTTTTCGTTTTGGACGAGATTGATAAAGTGGGTGCGGATTTTCACGGTGATCCATCTTCGGCCTTGCTGGAAGTGTTGGATCCTGAACAGAATAGTGAGTTTTATGACAACTATTTGGAAGTGGAATATGACCTTTCAAAGGTGATGTTCATTGCAAC
>DMRV01000038.1:7197-7354 GCA_003456455.1 Flavobacteriales bacterium | reverse complement strand
AGGGAATGCGGTTTGCGGTTGTTGTGAGTGAGTGGAACACAGAAATTACCGAAGCGCTTTATGAAGGAGCGAAGGAAACCTTCTTGAAATTCGGAGCTTCTGAGGCTGACATTGTAAGAAGAGACGTTCCTGGAAGTTTTGAGTTAACGCTTGGAGC
>DMRV01000038.1:0-7095 GCA_003456455.1 Flavobacteriales bacterium | reverse complement strand
ATCTTCCTGTAATTTTTGGCGTGCTTACTCCAAATACGATGCAACAAGCATTGGATAGGGCAGGAGGTGTTCATGGAAATAAAGGAGACGAAGCGGCAATTACGGCCATCAAAATGGCTGCTTTGAAAAAAGAACTTGAAGCTTAATTTTATTTCATGTCTATAGGTCGCGTTATTCTCTGTATTATTTTTCCGCCACTCGCTGTTTATGACAAAGGTTGTGGGTCTATCTTAATCACTTTCATTCTAACCTGTCTTGGTTGGGTTCCTGGAGTGATTGCGGCATTGGTAATCAACAATAAGAATCCTGAAAACTGAAGCTGAGTTCTGAATTTGATTCAGATTCAGCTTGAATTAGTAAAGAACGCGCAACTTGATTGTGTGATCGATTCGTTTTAGCTCATCTACAACATCTGAATTGTATTCTTTGTCAATATCCGTAACGAGGTAACCGATGTTCTGATTGGTCTTTAGATATTGTCCAACCACATTAATGTTGAATCGCGAGAAAATGTTGTTTATCCGCGCCATGATGCCTGGAATGTTCTGATGAACATGTAGCAAACGGTGCGCCCCATTCACTTGCGGAACACGAATATTCGGAAGATTTACACTTGCAAAACTATCGCCCGTATTTACGTAATTGACCAGCGCTTCAGGTACGTAAGCGGCAATGTTTTTCTGGGCTTCAATGGTGCTTCCACCAACATGTGGTGTAAGAATTACGTTTTCCATTCCCATCAAAGGAGATTCAAACGGTTCGTCATTTGATTTTGGTTCTTTCGGAAAAACATCAACAGCAGCACCGCCAATTTTACCAGATTCTAAGGCAGTTTTCAGCGCAAATAAATCAACCACTTTTCCTCTTGCCAGATTTATGAAGATCGCTCCGTCTTTCATCCAAGCCAGTTCCTTCTTACCAATTATTCCTTCGTTGTCTGGATGACCATCTACATGAAATGTTACCACGTCAGACTTTCGCATTAAGTCCTTTAGAGAATTAACTTTTTGTGCATTTCCCAGTGCCAGTTTTTCTTCCTTATCGTAATACAACACTTGCATTCCCAATCCTTCAGCAAGCACACTTAATTGGGAACCAATATTACCGTAGCCAACAATCCCTAATTTCTTACCTCGAATCTCTACACTTCCTTTAGCAGATTTGTTCCACTCGCCACGGTGCATTGCCATACTTTTCTGCAGCGTGCCGCGCATGAGCATGATAATTTCACCAATAACCATCTCAACGACACTTCTTGTGTTGCTAAATGGAGCATTAAAAACCGAAATACCTTTGTTCATACATGCATCAAGGTCAATCTGATTGGTTCCAATACAAAAAGCACCAATTGCCAATAATCTATCGGCTGCATCAACCACCTTTGGTGTAATCTGCGTTTTGGATCGTATGCCCAGAATATGCTGTCCTTTAATAGCCTCGCATAGTTCATCTTCACTCAAACTTCCGGATATCAATTCTACCTGATAACCTTCTTTCTTTAAATGCTCAACTGCATCCTCATGGATGCCTTCTAAAAGCAAGACTTTAATCCTGTTTTTTGGATATGAAATTGACATGGGAAGATTCTCTTTGTAGAGATATTCGTCTAGACTTGGAGCAACGTGATCGGCTTTCTCTAAGATGTTTTCTCTACTCACGTTTTCTGTGAATGCATAAAACTTGTCTGCAATTCCCGCTGCGCGCGTTTGATAGTCTGAAAAACCATCGCCAATCATGTGAATCTCTCCAGGAAGGTTCATTTTCTTCAATTGATCAATCTTACCGTCTGGTTTAGATAAGTCGTTATCGCGATCAAACCCTGTAATTTTCCCTCCTTTGTTAAACTTAAATGTATTGGCAAATATCCGTTCTGATGGGATATTATACTTAGCCATGATGGGGTCAATGAATTCTTTGAAGCCACATGAAACGATGTAAATGTCATCGGCATATTTCTTGAAGAATTCCTTGTTCCGAGAAATGGAAGGAGATATTTTCCTACTCAGTTTACGAATCAAAGGGTCCAAATGGTCTTTATGAGCATTTAGAATTTTCAATCGCTTTTCCAGCGATTCTGTAAATGTGATGTCGCCATCAACACCTTGATCGGTAATCTTTCCAATCTGTGCGATTTTGTCCTTGCGTTTCGGGTCTCCTTTTAGCGACACCTCAGCTAATTCTTCAAACGCTTCTACCTGAGTAAGCGTGCTGTCAAAATCAAAAACAAAGGTTCTTCTCTTTTCCTCAATCATGGTAAATTAATACTTAACGTAAAATGGAATGGATTTGGAAACGCCCGAATAATTATCCCAAGCGGTGTAGTAAATGTGGTATTTTCCTTGGCTCCAAGTACTATCAACCTGATGGTACCAGCTAAATTGGCTATCATAGTCTATCACATTGTTGCCAACCCAAGGAAACGTGACAAACCGAATGGTATCGGAGAAATTGGACCGACCGATGAAAATATCAGAAAATATTAGCGATTGAGAATCTGTAACCGTTCCAGAAAGAACAAAGCCTTGACCGAATCCCAGTGTATCTGCCGTAGGGCCGCCAGTATCAATAATTGGTGGTTCCGAGTCAATGCTGTTCTTTATTTGAAACAGAACGGTGTCCCGAATTGATTCGTTGCCTTCTACATCAACCGCAGAAAGAGTTAGTTCGTAGTATCCGTTAAACGTGGTATCGCTTAGTTCAATCAATTGGTCTAAGTAGAATGTCTCAGCCTTATCAGGAACTCCATCAATGTATATAATGGAGAATGTAGAATCAGCGCCAACATCATTGAGCGAATCAATTCCGTTAATAGTGATTTTGTACTGAATAAGGCCAGAATTGTCAGTTAATGTTGCAGCTAACCGAAGATTAGAATCTGTGGTTATAATTTCTCCTTGGAGTGGAGATTCAATGATTACTTCGGGTCTTTCGTTGTCATCAATTTCTTGGCATCCGAACAGTAGAATGCAAAAGAGTAGAAGTTGAAGTGTTTGTTTCATCAGAAATCGAAGTTAATCTGAGTAACGGACATCAAGCAACGATTTGGAAAAAAATGTTCAACTCTTAATGTTAATACAATTGCAGTTCAGAATATGATTGAAGTTTATGTAACGAAAATGGATAAACGCAGTATAAACCACACAATCAAGGATTATAGTTGATGATGCGAATACTGCTTTTTGCGATTACTGTTGGGATTTTAGTGATGTCTGAGGCGTTTGCTCAGGATGCCACTTTTACTCAGTTTTATGCGAATAGAACTTATATCAACCCAGCTTATGCTGGCGCTGATTTAGGATTGAGGTTCAATTTCAATTACCGTAATCTATGGACCGCTGTTCCAGGGGATTTCTCCACGTTCTCTGGCGGTGTAGATATTGGAGACCCAAATATTTTTGGGGGAATTGGCTTTTTGGCGAATGTTAGTAATGAGGGTGAAGGTCAACTTCAAACTCAGCGTTACAGTTTCATGTATTCGTATCGCTTGATTATTCTTCCGCGCCAGTTCGACCTTCATTTTGGTTTAGATGCCGCTTACATGAGTAAGGAAATTAGAGATTGGGATGCGTTTATCTTCTCTGATCAGTTGCATCCTGTATTTGGTAATATCAACCCTACAAATGCAGAACGGCCAGACAGACTTAAAGTGGAAATGCCAGATTTTAATGCTGGAATACTCGCGCGATTCAACATCAACACTGCGGGGGGAAGTAGAATTAAGGGCAAAAAGACAATCGCAAATACGTTAGGGTTTGCGGTCCATCATATCACCCAGCCAAATGAGTCTTTACTTGGAAGAACCGAAAAACTACCGATGAGGTTCTTGGCGCATTATACGATGGCCATTTCCCTTTCTAAAGCCCGGAGTAAAAACCCACTGTACCTATCGCCAAATATCATGTATGAACATCAGCGTACGCTTTCTACGCTTAACGTAGGAATGTATGCTTTGCGAGCTCCAGTTATGATTGGACTTTGGTACCGTAATGAGTTCAAATTTGAAACGAATGATACAGATGCCATTATGTTTAATGTTGGCATGAGAGGAACGACTCGTGATAAGTCATTTATGTATCAAATTGGTTACAGTTATGACCTCACGCTCTCAAAGCTTGCCGGGTCAACCTCAGGTAGTCACGAGATTGCGCTGATTATTGAGTTTACTCGTGCTGGATTTGGAAAGAAGTCTAGATACGCCAAGAAGCGCGCTCGAAACTGCTATAACTGGCAGGGTCCAAGAAGCACACCGAAAATTTTCTAAAAGGAGTTTTTAGAATTCGGTTATGCACAAACGAGAGAAATCTCGGAAGTGTTTAAACTGATGAATCAATCTAAGCTCAGAGCCGTGAATTCTTTAGAGAATGGGGCAGTTGCTTCGTATATATCTTCTAAAATATCTTTACCAGATTTGGAATGAAACTCCAAGAAGTTATCGTGGCGTTCTTGCAGATATCCGTTTGGGAATAGCTTCTTATGAATCTTGTTTATTCTGTTTACAGAAACCTCATTTTGTTTTTTGAGTGATCGAGAAAAACGACTTCCCCATTGTTCAATACCTTTTGTTGTTCTCGATTCCTCTGCTTCAATAGCCGACCCTAATGATGGGTCAATATCCTCTGCTTTTTGTTTCAACTGTGCGTACAATTGAGATAAGAGTGTCAGCTCATCTGCTATAGAAATATCGGTGTCTGATGTTTCTATAACGTGCGATTTGATAAGATCATCAACAGAATGGAACAAATCCTCAGGAAGAACTTTCAAGTCTTCCATTTTTCTAGATGTACCGCTATCAATTAGTAAGAAATGATTTCTGAGTGAAAGCATGGGAAAGCTGATTCCCATTTGGTTGAAATAATCCTTGTATTGAAGCCAGTAAGACAATTCTCCAGCACCACCAACATATGTCAGGTTTGGAAGGATGAATTCTTGGAATAACGGCCGCAGAACAACGTTTGGACTGAATCTTTCTGGGTTGCGTTCTAATTCCTCAAGTAATTCTGCTTCTGAGAAGCGGATGTCGGTTCCAAAAACTTTAAAGCCTGTTTCCGTAGCAACAATTCGATTTCGAATGCCGTCCATTAGGTAGAAACAGTTTATCTGACGCGGATTTACCTGCGCATGATATCCAGCAGTTTCTAAATTCTTACTCGCCTTACGAACCAAATTGTAAGGTTTATTTTGGATGATGTCCTTTTTGAAGTATTCAGTAAAAGACCTTTTTAGTTCGGAATCATCACTATCGATAATGACAAGGCCATAATCCTTAAAAAGCTCATTGGCAAAATACCTTGTTGCAGTGGCAAGATTTCCGTGTTTGGTGTACGCATCTCGAAACATCGAAACTGTTCCCAAAGCTTTGTCACTATTTGATAAAACAGCCTCCAGTTCAGAACAAAAGTCTGCAAGGCTTGCCGGATTCATTCTTCCCGTGGCGCCTGTTTGGTCTGTTTCCCAAACGTATTTTTTTCCAAATAAATTGAATTGACCAACTTCCTCAATGTCGTGATCTTCAGAATTCATCCAATAAATTGGAACAAACTGGTTTTCTGGATATGCAGCACGAAGCACTTCTGCGAGTTTAACCGTATGTAGAATCTTATAAATGAAATACAGCGGACCAGTAAAAATGTTAAGCTGGTGACCTGTAGTTACAGTAAACGTGTTTTCCTTTCTGAGCGATTCGATATTTGTCAAAACAGAATCTTTTGCTCCACCAATAGCTTGGTATTGAGAAAGTAAAGAGTCCGCCAGTAATTCCCGATTTACAGGGAATTGAGAACGATTTTGAATCTGTTGCTTGTAATTCTCTAGTGTATGCTGAAGCGAATAAAAATCATTCAGCTTTTCGTCTTTACTGAGGTAATCAAGAATAAGGCGATTGAACCGGCCGGTATGCTCCAACGATATTTTTGTAAGACTCACGTTCAAACTACTTTTCCAATCAGGTCGAAATGCTCGGCACCCGTAATCTCTATATCAGCAAAATCACCAACTCTCAAATAGCTGCCTTTAGCAGGAACAAGTACTTCATTGTCCACTTCTGGAGAGTCATATTCGGTTCTTCCAACAAATTGGTCGCCTTCAACACGGTCAACTAAAACCTTGAGTGTTTTACCTACCAGTTCTTGGTTTTTCTCCATAGAAATTTCCTGCTGCACTTCCATTACAACTTCGGCTCGTCTTTGTTTCTCCTCTTCGGGAACGTCATCCTCAAGTACATAAGCATGCGTGTTCTCCTCATGAGAATAGGTGAATACACCCAAGCGTTCGAATCGCATTTCCTTTACCCAGTCGACCAGAATATTGAAATCCTCCTCTGTTTCTCCGGGATAACCAACAATCAAAGTTGTTCTTAAAGCGACACCAGGAACACGTTCCTTGATGAAATTTAGGAGCTTGTCAGTCTTTGCTTTAGTTGTGCCTCTACGCATAGATTTAAGCACGTTATCAGCAATATGCTGTAGCGGCATATCTAGGTAATTGCAGATTTTCGGCTGTTTGGCCATTACATCCAACACATCTTCAGGAAACCCTGCGGGGAACGCATAGTGCAAGCGTATCCAATCAATGCCTTCAACTTTACAAAGCTCGGTTAGTAAATCGGCCAAGCGTCTTTTACCGTAAATATCAAGACCGTAATAAGTTGAATCTTGGGCAATCACCATCAACTCCTTAACTCCTTTGGCTGCAAGTTTTTTAGCAGATTCAACTAATTCTTCAATTGGTGTTGATTTATGCTTACCTCGCATAAGCGGAATAGCACAGAAAGAACAAGGCCTATCGCACCCTTCAGAAATCTTAAAATAAGCGTAATGCGATGGCGTAGTTAAAAGTCGTTCACCAACCAATTCGTGCTTATAGTCGGCACCAAGGACTTTTAAAAGCTTAGGCAAATCACGTGTTCCAAAGTATTGGTCTACGTTAGTAATTTCCTTTTCTAAATCGGGCTTGTATCGTTCAGATAAGCAACCCGTCACAAACACTTTCTCGACCAAACCATCTTCTTTTGCTTGAGCAAAACGTAGGATGGTGTCTATACTTTCCTGTTTTGCATTGTCGATAAAACCGCATGTGTTGATAACCACAATATTGGCT
>DMRV01000209.1 GCA_003456455.1 Flavobacteriales bacterium | reverse complement strand
GCCAATTGACCATAAAACGCAGCTCCATCAAACGGAACATATTTTAGATTTATTCCCGCCAGCGCATTATTTCCAGAACCATCATAAGCGTACTGCACCGAACGAAAAAGTGTGACTGGATTGAAAAAGTTCCAATTGAATCCTGCATTTCCAACACTATCACTTTTAAACACAACTCCTTCAAACAATCCAACTTGAACGCGCTTTCCAATATTTACGCTCAGGTAGTGAAACGAAGCCCATTTCTTTTTAAAGCCTGATTCAAAGGTTGTAGAAATACGCGTGTCCTGTAGTTGCGTAAAAATGAAATCGTACTGAAACTTACAGAGGTTTGTACTCACTTTTAGATATGGGTAATTATAACCGGCATCTGATAGTAGCATGGAGCGATACCCCTCCCCCACAAACATTTTATCGTGGGCAATTTGAAGGTTAAGAGCCTTAATTGGCGAATACGAAACATGCCCTGATGCAATAGAAAAATCGTAGCCTTTAACCTTCACTCCAAGAAAGCGATACAGTCCGTTATCGAATTGAAAATCCTTAATACGCCCCTCACCCGGAACAACCTGATACTTATCTATCCAAGTATTTAAGTACGGCAAATAAGTTGCCTGATTCTCCCAAAAAGAAGTGCTGAACGAAACTGTTTTACCAATGCTTCCTCTGAAGGTTATTCCCTTGGTGTTAACTGTAAGTCTTTCCTTAGATACTGCATCTAAACCTAATTCTAGATTTAAGACAGGATCAACATAAAACTGGTATTTGGCAGAATCAACCTGCAGCAAGCTTTGCCTAAAGAGCTTTCTTCCGACCAGAGTTCTAGAAAACTTGCTCTTGTGATGATTGACCCATCTAATTGAATCAAACGGAATAGAACCGTTCAACTGTTTAACCCGATAAGGCTTTAACCCAGAATGAAATTCGGTTCCCTTTACGTGCAGCCCTCCTTCAAACTCGGCATACTGCGTATGATTGAACGGATGGTTATATTGCTCTTGGGCGAAGCCCTGAACAGCAAGCAGAACGAGTATGAAGATTGCAAAAAAATGTCCCAAGCGCATGGTTGTGGCTTGGGACAAAGTTATCACTTCGTATGGTTAGGCAACGGCTTATCAGTGAAGAGTAAAACGGATGGGAATCGTAAACTCAACAGGCACAGCTTTCCCGCGTTGCATTCCGGGCTGATAACCATTAAGGGTTTTCACCACTCGCACCGCCTCATCATCTAAACTTGGATGAACGCCTCTTGCTATTTCGACCTTCGTGACATTTCCATGTTTATCTACAACATAGGTTACGTACACTACCCCTGTTATGTTATTTTCTCTGGCCAAACGTGGGTACTCGGTATGTCCAGCCAAATACTTCAATAGCGCTAAGTCTCCGCCTGGATATGAAGGCATGTTTTCAACAATTACGAAAGGAGTCATTTCGCCCGACTCTTCTGATTCCTCTGGCTTAAGATCACCGGGAGTCAAATCTTCTGGAAGCTCTGGAATAAACAGCTCCGTTTCTTTCGCTTCTACAAGCGTTTCATTGGGAACAATCTTAATCTCAGGCGTTTTCCGTTTTGGTTCTAAATCAGGGAGTTTAGGCTTCTCAACCGTTTTTTCTGGAGGAGGAAGTGTTATTATTTCGCCTTGCGGTGCATCCGGAATTTCCCTATCTCCAATAGAAATAACTGGGATTTCGTATGGTATTCTCCACTCAAACGATACGAGGGTTACAGACAAGGCAAACACGAGACCAGCCGCGAAGAACAGAGGTCTTTTTTTTTTCCAATGGCGCTTTTGAAGTTTTCATTTTCAACAGATTTTAAGGTTAAGTAAGCTTGAACCATTGGCATTTCGCTTTTTTTTCAAACGAGGGTTGTTACGAGATATTGCGCACAAAAAAATCCCGACCAGCTAATGCTAATCGGGATTCCCTTTCAAATATTGTTGTGATTTAGTTCAGAACAAACCGAATTGGAATGGTAAACTGAACTGGTACCGGTTTTCCACGTTGCTTACCAGGCTTGTAACCTTTAAGTCCTCTTACAACACGGGCAGCTTCTTTATCCAAAAATGGATCTGCACCACGTACAACTTTTACATCCTTAACAGAACCATCTTTGTCTACAATGTAACTCACATAAACAACACCAGTAATACCGTTTTCTTTGGCAATTGGCGGATACTCAACGTTTTCACCAATGTATTTCAGAAGCGCTGCGTCTCCACCTGGAAATGATGGCATGTCTTCAACAATGGTAAAAAAATCAGGTTCGTTTGATTCTTCTTCAACCACTTCAACTTCTTCGATGATGGTTTCCTGATCGGCTTCCACATCCATAATCTCTACTTCATCCTCAATCTCCACATCATCTTCAACAATCTCAATTTCTGGAGCTGGCGGTGGCGGTGGCGGTGGCGGTGGCGGCTTAATTTCTTGCTCTGTAATTGGTATGATTTCCTCTTCCAAGTCGTCAAGTACCA
The DNA here is from genome assembly GCA_003456455.1 of Flavobacteriales bacterium. Classification (GTDB taxonomy): domain Bacteria; phylum Bacteroidota; class Bacteroidia; order UBA10329; family UBA10329; genus UBA10329. Next base: position 1,497 of record DMRV01000209.1, on the reverse strand, counting down.
ACTTACCAAGATCGGAAGCACTTCTATCGTACGTCTTCCACTCAAAAGCAGTTAACACAACGGCCAGCGCAACAACATAACCCGCAACAAGAAACAGTGAACGTTTCTTCTCTAAGTCAACTTCTGGATTTTTCTTAATCTCCATATCCTATTTATTATCGGTGGTAAATTTAAAATTATTGAGACAATCTCAACAATCCTCTATCAAACGTTTTGATGCTTTTGTAATTAAGATTCCATAAAACGGTTTAACTTTTCCAAAATTGTGTCGCGCCATGAGCATTCAACTACAATGTTTCAGCTCATGCAAATCAACCTGCAATCACATACCTTCGTAGCGTGTTAGCGCAAGTAAAGACCTTATTTCTAAAGGAATTCACGCTCGAATGGCGGAATCGTTATGCGCTAAACGGCATCTTGCTCTATGTAATAAGCACTGTTTTTGTTTGCTATCTCAGCTTTAGAAATGTTGTTTCTGTTCCGGTTTGGAACGCGCTATTTTGGATTATCATGTTATTTGCTTCGATTAATGCCGTTGGTCGGTCATTTATTCAAGAGCGCAAGGGGCGCCTGCTGTACTATTACAGCATTGCTTCTCCGCAGGCATTTTTGCTTGCTAAGATGGCATACAATTCGCTGCTAATGCTGGTCATTACCTTCTTGGCGTATGCCATTTATGGCGGAATGGTTGGAGATTTAGTCCAAGACCATTTTATGTTTTCAATGGCATTAGTGCTGGGAAGCACCGGTTTCTCGCTCATTCTCACTCTTATGTCTGCCATTGCATCCAAAACAGAGAACAATATGAGCTTGATGGCAATCCTGAGTTTTCCAGTACAATTACCGTTCTTAATAACACTCATCAAACTATCTAAAAACGCAGTTGATGGGTTAGACCCAAGTGTCAGCTACGGACTAATTACAGTTTTAGCACTCATCATTGTGATTGTTCTCACCCTAAGCTATATACTATTTCCCTACCTTTGGCGCGATTAAAAATGAACGGTTAATCACCTTCAAATCACTCAAGTATCGATGCTTAAAATCGGAGAAACATCAACACAGATTTTGGGGCTTGCCTGGTGGAAGTGGATTGCCATTATTTTGGTTCTTTTTTCACTTACCGCAGGAATGATTTTAGACGTTCCGAAATTGCCTATTCTACACGAAACCATTCGAAACCTCTACTACCACGTTACGCAATGGTTCGGGATGATGATTATTCTCACTGCATCATTGGTTTATAGCATCATTCATCTCGCTAAAGGCGACAGGCGTTCAGATATTATTGCTTCGGAAGGAGTTAATGTGGCTCTTTTTATGGGCGTGCTCGGATTGCTTACTGGAATGCTTTGGGCCAAGAATACATGGGGAACATATTGGACTGGTGATGCAAAACTGAATGGTGTTGCCATGGGAATGTTAGTCTACTTGGCTTACACTGTGCTTAGGGGAAGTATGGATGAGGAACAAAAACGCGGACGTGTTGCGGCTGTT
>DMRV01000027.1 GCA_003456455.1 Flavobacteriales bacterium | reverse complement strand
CAAATACGTTTCGCGCTTCCTTAGCTTTAGGTCTGCTAGTTCCGCTTCTGTTGTCAAGAGTTGAATCTCGTGCTGCGCTTTTAGTTGTTCTTTCTCAAATTCAAAGCGTTTTTGAATCAAGGAAATCTCGCTGAGAGAATTCTCTTTTCTGATGCTATCCTTGATAGCCACAAGCCGCTTCCAGTAAAAACTGGACTCTTGCGTTTTTTCTAATCCCGCGTACGATTCTGCCAAACACCCACATGCAGATGCTTCCCATTCCAACCAATGCGCTTTGGCAATGCTTAACGAAAGCGCACAGTATTCGAGCCCTTTTTTATAATCTCCAATCGCGTTAGCATCAGATCCCAAATTACCATAGACCATAGACTGTCCCCAATGATTTTCGAGCCCTTGGTACACAGAAAGCGAGGCGCGAAATAAGCTATCTCTTGTTTTTAGATTACCCTCCCGAGATTCAAGAAGCCCTAAAAAATTGAGTGACTGGGCAATTCCATACGTGTCATCAATTGACTTACGAATTGCTAAACTGCGCTGAGTAAAAATGCGTGCTTTTTCAATCTGTCCTAGGTCATTGTAAACGATTGCAATGTTGTTTAGTGTATTTCCCAGTACCCGCAGGTTGTCAGCCGATTCTAAAATAGAAAGGCTTCTACCATAATACTCCAATGCCTTTTCGGTATCACCCTGTTCTTGGTACAGCGTGCCTATGTTGCCCAACACGTTTGCGACAAGCGATGAGTCTTGTATGGTTTCTCCAACGGTCTGCGCGTTTAAGAAATTCTGCATGGCCAGTTTAGGGTCACCAAGTTCTTGGTAATTTAAACCGAGGTTATTGTAGGAATGTCCAATTCCTTTTGGGTAGTTAATGGACTTTCGAATTGCCAGCGCTTTTGAGTGGGCCGTAATTGCCTCTCCATATTCTTCTTTAACCCAACGGGCAATGCCAATAATTTCGAATGCGCTACTACGCGACCTATCCGATAACTCGCCAGAATGCAACCTACTGTTCGCTATTGTAATGGCCGAATCGGGGTATTCATATTCAATGTCCGTTGCAACTAAGAGCAACGAGTCTGTTTCGGCCTTTGCGGCTAAGACAGCTACAATGCAAGTAAAAAACACAAAGAAAACTCTACCCATTTCGCACTAAAGATAAAACAGTTCCGATTATCGAAACACGGAACAACCGCTTAACCATTTCGTTACTTTTACACCTTAGGAAACCACTATGAGTGATGCTATAAAGCACGAGTGCGGAATTGCAATGATCCGCTTGCTGAAACCCCTCAGCTATTACAAGGAAAAATACGGCACGAGTTTTTATGCGCTGAACAAAATGTATCTCCTAATGGAGAAGCAGCACAATCGGGGGCAAGACGGTGCTGGTTTGGCCAATATTAAGTTTGATATGGCGCCTGGAAAGCGTTACATCAGCAGGCATCGAGAAAACACTTCCACTCCAATTAAAGACTTATTTGCACACATTAATGGTCGGTTTGAGGAAGAATTTGAGAAACACCCAGACCATATTCAAGACCCAGAATGGTTAAAACAAAACCTGCCTTACACGGGGGAGTTGTTTTTAGGCCACTTGCGTTACGGCACACATGGCGGCAATACTATTGAGCATTGCCATCCCTTTTTACGTCAGAATAACTGGATGACACGGAATTTGGTGTTGGCAGGCAACTTCAACATGACCAATGTTGATGAGCTTTTTGACCAATTAGTAGAGTTGGGACAGCACCCAAAGGAAAAGGCAGATACCGTTACGGTTTTAGAGAAAATCGGTCACTTCCTAGATGAAGAAAACGACCGACTTTATTACGATTACAAAGAGAAGGGCTACTCCAAAGTGGATGCTACGCCTCTTATCGGAGAGAACATAGACATACAGAATATTCTGTTTGAGTCCGCTAAAAAGTGGGATGGTGGTTACGCCATTGCAGGAATGATTGGGCACGGAGATGCATTTGTAATGCGCGACCCCGCAGGAATCCGTCCAGCACATTGGTATCAGGATGATGAGGTTTTGGTGGTGGCAAGTGAGCGGCCGGCAATTCAAACTGCGTTCAACGTACGTTGGGAAGATGTCAAGGAAATTAAACCCGGTCATGCACTTATCATCAAGAAAGACGGAACGGTAAGCGAGAAACAATTCCGCGAGCCATTAGAGCAGAAATCATGCTCCTTTGAACGTATATACTTCTCTCGCGGTAGCGATAAAGACATTTACCAAGAACGCAAAGAGCTTGGACGCTTAGTAGTTGAACCCGTGTTGAAGGAGTTGGATTACGACACCAAAAACACGGTTTTCTCTTTCATCCCAAACACTGCCGAAACATCATTCTACGGAATGGTAAAAGGCGTGGAAGACTACATTAATACGGTTAAGATTGGTAAGATTTTGGACGGCAAACGTTCTATTGGTGCAGATGAGGTTCGGGACATTTTGAATATGCGAGCTCGAGTTGAAAAACTCACTATCAAAGATGCTAAACTTAGAACGTTTATTACCGATGATGTACACAGAGACGACCTTGTTTCTCACATTTATGACATCACTTACGGAACGGTTGTTAGAGGCCAGGATAATGTCGTTCTAATTGATGACTCTATTGTTCGAGGAACAACCCTACAACAGTCTATTCTGCGAATTGTGGACAGATTGGGACCAAAGAAAATTGTGATTGTTTCCAGCGCTCCACAAATTCGTTACCCAGATTGCTACGGAATTGACATGGCAAAGCTTGGCGATTTCATGGCTTTCCGTGCAGCAATAGCACTGATTAAGGAAACGATGCAGGAAAACATTCTTGATGATGTTTACCAAAAAGCATTGGCGCAGATGGAACTGCCAATTGAGGAAAACATAAATGTGGTTAAGGAAATTTACAAGCCATTCACTGCAGAGCAAATTTCAGATAAATCTGCCGAGATTATATCTCCTAATAACATCAATGCAGAAGTGAAGATTATCTTCCAATCAATTGAGGGCCTTCACTCCGCTTGTCCTAACCATTTAGGAGATTGGTACTTCACAGGAAACTATCCAACACCAGGTGGAAACCGTGTGGTAAATCGTGCTTTCGTCAATTACATGGAAGGCAAGAATGTAAGAGCTTACTAATAGCAGTTAGGAATTAGTGATGTGGCTAGTTAATAATGCCTTTTATGTGTTTCACGTAATTGGCACGAAGTCTGTGCGCTGAGTTTGATATTAATTTCTAACCAACTAAATACAATGGGTTATTACAAAACAATTGACGGAAACAAGTATGATGGGGAGCTATTGGAGCTTGCCGATAAATTAACAGCTGGTGCGGGTGATGGACGTTTGTCCAAAGATGATGCAGCCAAGCTTTTGGAAGCAGTAAAAGACGGAAATTCGTACACCGATATTGAAAAAGCCACCATGGCTTACGTTCGAGAGAACTACAAATGGACCGATGCTGCTGACGAGTGGTTCAGATCGGAGATAAGAACGTGGGCTGCGAATAAGAACTAAGCACAGCCTTTGCTATAAAAAAGCCGCTATCCTATTAGGAAGCGGCTTTTTTCTTTTACCTCCTCCGCACATTAACAAAACGCTAAATCTCAACCCCGAAAACCCAACGTCTAAAAGCAACTGGTTCATTATCCGTACCTTGCGGCCTATTAATGATTACAAGTATTTGAAAAAGAATAAAAAAGGAAAGAGCAAAAAACGCGGCCCTTCTCCATCAATGTTTCAAGAGCCTATCTTAGAAACCATGCGTAAAAGTCCCGACCGGGCACTCAATTACAAACAAATAGCCAAGCGAATTGGTGTTACCGATACACAAGAGCGGAACGCGCTAGCGCAGAATCTCAATAGAATGAAGAATGACGGCCTCCTCCGTGAGGTCGAAAGAGGCAAATACCGCCTTAAGCATATGCCTGCACCAAAACTTATTGGTAAGGTAGATATGACCAGCACCGGAGCAGCTTATGTAACGGTAGAGGGTTACGAGCGCGACATCTACATTTCTCCACGTAAAGTGCGACAAGCACTACCTGGAGATATTGTGAAAGTACATGCCTACTCCAACCACAAGGGAAACCGTGTAGAAGGTGAGATTGTGGAAGTAGTAGAACGTGCCAAAGAAACATTTGTAGGTACACTCAGCATAAATACC
>DMRV01000167.1:4227-4462 GCA_003456455.1 Flavobacteriales bacterium | reverse complement strand
CGCCACCAAGGATAAAGCACCAAGCGAGAATTGCTAACCACGCTTTTGGCTCTTTCCATTTCTGGAATACAAAACCTAGAAGAGCAGCTTCAATAGCAAATAGTATGGCGTGAATGAGTTTATCAACTCCTGGTTTTTCCAACCAAGGAAACATTGGAATTCCACTTGGCTCAGATGTTAGTCCGTAAAAAATAAAGGCTGTCCAGAGGACAGCCAATACAATTCTAAAATATCT
>DMRV01000167.1:0-4160 GCA_003456455.1 Flavobacteriales bacterium | reverse complement strand
CCATAAGGATCACGGTTTACAGCCTCTGGGTCTGCTTCTAATCCTTCGTTGAACTCAGTGATTTCGCCACTTAGCGGCATGAACAAATCTGATACCGTTTTTACAGCTTCTACAGTTCCAAAAACCTCTTCGGCATCTAGTGATTCTCCTTCTGTTTCAATCTCAACATAAACGATATCTCCTAGTTCGCCCTGAGCAAAATCGGTGATGCCAACTGTTGCAACATCGCCATCAATGCTGATCCATTCGTGTTCTTTAGTATACTTAAGGTTTGCCGGGATGTTCATTTTACTTGTTTGAATTAAATATTGGCCAAAAATATGTTTTTCGGGAATCGTTCTGTCAATCAGCTAAAGTAAATCTTAAACTAAGTCCTGCTGAGTGATTTTCAGTAGGGAAAGAAGAGGAGACAACAGGTGTGTTAACGGCGGCATCATAGAACAATCGGATGTTGAATTTCTGATTGATAATGTAATCGGCATTGAACTTAATACTTATCAGTTTTTGGCCTGAAGTTGCTTGATCTAGGCCTTCAACCATCTTACGAATCATCGTTCTGCTATCGCGCATAGAGAAGTCAATCCTCACGGCCATATCCGACTTAATTCGCTTGGTGTTCTTACCAATTTTAATCGGGAAAGGAACATTCTTAAACGTGTAGCCTGCTCCAACGATGTATTCTTCGCTGGTAACTTCCGTAAGCTGGTTATTGGCAAAGTTGAAACCGAGCGTTCGGCTGGTTTTTACTTCAAACCTAGCTGTTAAGGAGTTTTTAAAGTTGAAATCTAAACTTACGAGCGGGCTAAACTGCTCGCTAATGGTGATGTTTCCAATCTGTAATTCAGGAATGAAATTACCTGAGCTGTCTCGGGTATTTGGGAAGTTACTTTCTACACCGTTGGCCAATTCAACCCCACTGTAAAGCAGGTTGGTGGTAAAGCTACTAACGCTGTACGTAGATCGATATGAATGACCAAGCGTAACGTTTCGTGCAAACTTCTTTACAAACGGAATCTTACCCAAACCATCATAATTCACTCTCCAGTTTGGAAGAGGAACCCTCGGGAACGGACTTGTTGAAACACCATTTACGTTAAAAACTCCATAGGCAGAAAGGAATGCGGGAATTATAACGTCTTGCTGCGTTCCGCCATAACCTTCGGCAAATCCATTTTCATCTGCTAAGAAGCCCGGATAATCGTTTGCCAAACGCTGNNCTGAAGTTTCCGCTCTTTACTGGATTGAAACTTACGGGTGCTTGTTCGGTATTGTCCCATCTGAAGAATTCGCTAACACTTTCGGTGTAAGTACGCGTGGCGGTTAGGTCAATACGGAAGCCTTTAATTGGTTCTACCGTTGCCCGCAAATTCAGCGAACTAGATTGCGTCATTATAAGCGGATTGCTCTGTAAAGAATCCTGAGAAATCCACCCTCCTTGAGTGGCTTCTTCTCTAATATCGTATCCGGTTGCTACATCATCAAACGCGCGACTTTGCCATCCAAAAATGAAGGGTACAAATCCCGACATATTATTCATTCCTTGGTCAAGGCCAACATAATCCGTACGTGGGTTGTAACCAGGTAAAAGCGTTCCATTGTTTTCGGAATAGGTTACGTTAACAGACTTTACCATCATAATAAACGAAGCAACTCCTTCTCCCAGTTTCTTTCCAAAGTTGATTTTCGGTTTCCCGTTTTTGGTGGTGTCTGCTTCCGCCTTGCCTTTTCCTCCTTTGGAAGTCTGTCTTGCTGCTTGGGCTTTTCGGGCACTTGAGGAACGCCTTCGGTTCTGGTTTATCTTTTTGAGGAACGGAATTTTGTTGTAGAGTTGGGTGAGGTTAGCGTTCGCATTTATCTGCCAATTCTGTGAATTTTGAACGGTGTTCCCAAAATCTGCCTGATCCAAAGTTCCATCATCTTTTCGTTCAAGTGGAGCTGCCGTCCATGAGTAGTTTCCTGTATACGCTGCGGTTGCTGTTACCCAGCTGAGGATTGGGAATTTGTTAATTGGCAGTGTCCAGTTCACGGTTGTAGAATGGTTGTAATTAGTTGTTCGTCCCCCACGTAAAATGTTGTCCCAAATAGAATCGCGCATGCTTTCCCAATTGTCAAACTTCCGGTCAACAGCTCCTTCGGGTTCATCTACGCGTCCAAAGTTGAAGGCATCAAACTGAATTTTAATGGCTTTGGTCAAGTCGTAATTGAAGTGGTATTCTCGGTTCCATAAGAATGATTTCTGATACGTAGGTTCGATGATGATTCCTTCGTATGAAGTGGTGTTTCTCAATTCTTGCTCGGTATATTTCCTATCCATATCTGTTCGGAAACCGAGCCTGCCCGGGACATAGTTGAAGTTGAAATCCTTTATTGGTCTCCACCATCCTGAACGTAGCATGTTTCTAGACCACTTCTTGTAGCTTTCTTTTCGCTTGCCATACTTTTCTAGTTTGTCTTCCGCCTCCTTCATTACCTCACCCTTCACTTTGGCGCGCTTCAGACTGTCTACAATTGCTTTTTGCTCGGCATGTTTTTCTTTCTGTTTTTCTTTGGTAGCATCCACCATTTTATTCACCAAAGGCAGCTTAGAAAATGGCCTCACATTCTTTCCTTTGGGTGCGTAATCGTAGCTCATACCACCACGGTAAGTCCGTGTTTCATTGTATACGGTTCTAATGTCCCGCATGTATTGTTGGTTATAAGCATAATTAAAGGCAAAGTTGGAAACGCTCCACGGCATGGGTTTCCCTTTACCCGTTTTCTGCTTCCGGATGTCGGTGAAGTTCATACTTCTCCGCTTCATGTAGCCCTGGGCATTTCTACGAAGCGTGTCTCTTGCGCCTTCTGTTGCTAAATCTTCCAAGGAAGCTGCCATGGTAATATCCGGGTCGAGCGGATTGAATTCTGGTGTAGTGAAAGTCTCAGAAAAACCTAGATACATCGGAACGTTTACTCCCCATTTTGATGGGAAGAATTTACCAAGCGCAATTGTGGTTGAGAGGTCATAGCTAGCAATGTTTTCTCTTAAACGTTCGCTTGGCTTACTATCAAAAGCACCAAAGCCAAACTTAGAATAATTGGCAGCTGCCGAAATGTTTGCGAAGTCAGCTAATTTAATGTTTACCTGCCCCACAGTTGCCCAACCACCTTTGTTGTCAAAATCAGTTAGGCGGAGTTCGTTAACCCAAATTTCAACACATTTGCTAAGCCCGTCATCGCCATCATTTGGCCCTGTCTTTTTCGGGTTTCTAATTCCAATCATCATAGACTTGATGTTGGCTAAGTTGGGATTACCCTTTACGTAAATCTTGTTTTTAGGGCCATGCTGCGCTTCAAACCGTTTGGTAATGGAAACCTGAGGACTTGTAACTAATGCGCGGTTTCGTTCTTGCTTTGCTCTGGTGAGTTCTGCAAATTCAAGGTCAATATTATTTAGAATAGGCCAAACCTCGTATTCCCCTGTGGATCCTATAGGCGTTACAATTGCCGGAACTTCATATTCATAATAGTTGTTGTCGAAATCTGTTCCCAGACGAAGGAAAACCGAAACGTCATCATCATTCAAAATCTCATCGCCAATTGCTTCGGCATGGATAAACATTTTCAGCTTTTTGTATGAGCGAATGTCTAGTCCTGAATACTTAAAAGCAGCACGCGCATCGCCATCTGTTAACCCGCAGGTTTTCAGAAGTAAGGCTTGCTCATTCAGCTCTCTAAGGGAGGTGTTTCCATTAGGCGTTTGCTGACGATAAATACCTGGTGGTAGAATATAATTAACGGGGTCTTTTACGCCATTTTCTTCGATGTTTACTACCGAAATATCGAATGGAGCTCCACCCGATGGATCTCCTGGAACACCTTCTCCGGGTTCGCCCAAAGAGAATTGATATCGTCTCCATTCTCCTCTTACCAACTCAAGTCTTGCAAAACGCGTGACAATAGAGTCTTCAAAACCCTTAAAGAACATTCTCAAGTTCTGGATAGAACGGAAATCCTGAATATCTCCAACTGATTTATCCGGGTCTCGTACAGGTATTTTAAACTGATACCATTTGGCTGTAACGGCCTGGCCGTTTGCTAATGTTCCGCTACCCACAACCTCATCTGTAATGTAGTTTTTACCAACAATGAGGTCTTCTTTTCTCATACTAACCTTGTACTGG
>DMRV01000341.1:855-4654 GCA_003456455.1 Flavobacteriales bacterium | reverse complement strand
CCGACTCTGTAGACACCTTCCACTTTCTTATTGCCGTTTTCGTGCCACTCGGTATAAATACCCTCACGAACACCATCCACCTCCTTCACTTGAGATTTAATCCGCCTAGACTCGTAGAATTCTTTAACAGTTTCTCCTTGACCGAAGGACAAGAATGGAATAATTAGAAAAAGGAGAACTAGACGTTTCATGCAATTGCAGTTATTAATTGAAATTCTTCTCTTCAATGAGCTTGCCAAGTTTATAAATCTCCTCTCGTTTTAGCTCTCCATCAATGTACCAATAGGTCCATTTTCCATCAGGTTGATTATTAGAATACGTTCTTTCTTCCTGTTTTTGAACTTCATCATACCATGTTATCCACACACCACTTTTCTCTCCGTCTTTTAGTTTTCCTTCTACTACAAGAACACCATTTTTATCAAAGCGCTTGAATTCACCCTGCGACATACCACTAACGAAAGTGGTTTGCTCTTTAGGCTTATTCTCTGGGTAATAAAAGGTGACCACTCCGTCCACCGCTCCTTTTTTCATAGGAGTAACCGATAGTGTATCACCATTAGGGTAAAACCGGATTTCCTTCACCAGATTTTGGGGCGATTGCGAACCTGCATAGATAAGCTCCACATTTCCCGTTGGATCTTCCACTAAAATGCTCATCATCTTGCTGCTGCATGCAGATAGCAACAGCAACACGGCAGATGTAATAAGTAGGTTTTTGATATTTCCGAACACCAGCTAAAAGGTTTTGCGCAAATGTAAATAAAGTGCCTGCTCCAAACACGACTAATTTCCAGCCGACCTACCCACACTTACTGTGTCCGCAGCTCTTGCACTTCAGACAACCTTCCTCATAGATTAATCCATCCGGGTCACTGCATGACGGACATTTGTGATCGGCCTTTGTGCCATCAGGAATATATCGCTTCAATGTGCGTTCAATACCGTTTTTCCAGGTGTTTATATTCTCATCAAATAGATTCAATCTTGAAACTAAGTTGACGACATAAGGAAGTGGCATTCCGTGGCGTAACACACCAGAAATAAGCTTAGCATAATTCCAGAATTCCTTATCGAAACTGCGCGATAAACCCTCAATTGTCACGCGGTATCCGTCTTTATCTACATATTGAAAATCATAACGGGCACCGCCTTGTTCGTCCCTGTCTTTAATAATCCAGCCTTTGTCAGCCCAAGTTGGGAGATGGAATGCTTCCTCAGTCTTTCCAGTAAAAACCTCGTATGGTTTACCCTCGAGAAGCCCGACAACCGCAATCCATTTTTCTTTTTCATTTTGAAACCGAACAATCTCAGCCTCCAGCTTTTTGGGTCTCCTAGGCGGACGAGTTTCCATAATAGTCAGAGCTTCCTTGTCATTTTTCTCCTCTGTTGAAACCAACACACCTGAGCGAGAACCATCACGATAAACCGTTATTCCTTTAACACCTTGTTGCCAAGCATTGAGATAGATTTCGCCCACCTTTTCCTGACTCACGTCTTCAGGTAGGTTGATGGTTGAACTGATGGAGTGCGTTACATATTTCTGAACCATCGCTTGCAGCTTCACACGTTGCATCCAGTCAATTTCTGGAGCGGTAGAACCTTCGTATGGATTACCAGCATCGTTGGTCTTTTCGTTGACAGCCATCCAAGTTTTCAATTTTGGATGATAAACGAGAAACTCTTCCCAGCGGTCGCCCAATTCATCTACAAACGAAACGTTTGCTTCTGGTCTGCTTTCCATGATTTTTCTTCTTCGCTTGTAGCTAGTAAGAAAAACGGGTTCAATTCCGGAAGAAGTTTGCGCAAGCATGCTTAGCGTTCCTGTTGGAGCAACGGTGCTTATGGAAATATTTCTTCGCCCGTGTTGCATCATTCGCTCATAAACGTTCGGGAATTCCTTCTGAAGCATTTGAACGAACTCTGAAGTATTCTCTATATCAGCGTCAAAGTCTTTGAACTTTCCGCGCTCGATAGCCATATCAATGGAGCATTGGAACTCAGCATCGCACTTAGTTCGCATCATTTTCTCAATTTCCACCAAAGCTTCATCGCTTTCGAATTTCAATCCTAAAGCCGCAGAAGCATCAGCCAAGGCAGTAAAACCAAGCCCAGTTCTTCGGCCATTCTTTCCTGCATTGTAGAGCAATTCCCAAGTTTCGATTTCCACCTGCTTGATTGGGTCAGGTTCTGGGTCGTTTTTCACTTTATCAAGAATACGCTCAATAGATTCTAGTTCAAGATCCACCAAGTCATCCATCAAGCGCTGAGATTCATAGGTTGTTTTCCAGAATTTCTTGTGGTTAAAACTTGCGTCCGCTGTAAACGGGTTCTCTACGAACGAATAGAGATTGATGGCAATTAAGCGGCAACTATCCCCACCTTGCATGGCAATTTCTGAGCACGGGTTTGTGCTTGTATTCTTAAACCCTGGATAGACAGATGATGTGGAATAATAATGCTGACGATCCCAGAAAATAAGCCCTGGTTCTGCCGTGTTGTGAGCACATTTTATAATGGTGTTCCATAAATCTCTTGCATTCACCTTTTTGGTGATTTGAGGCTCTTTACTTTCAATTGGCCATCGATGGTTATAATCTTTATTATCACGAACGGCTTCCATGAACTCATCCGAAATACGAACCGAAATATTCGCACCAGTTACTTGAGAAAGGTCTTGCTTGATGGTGACAAAATCCTCAACATCAGGATGAGCAATATCCATCGTAATCATCAGCGCACCGCGTCTTCCATTCTGTGAGACTTCACGAGTTGTATTAGAGAAACGTTCCATGAACGAAACGGCACCAGATGTGCTTCCAGCAGCATTATTTACCCTCAAACCTGAAGGGCGAATGGTTGACATATCAATACCAACACCGCAACGTCTTTTAAAGAGTTGCACTAACTGCTGATCGGTATACATGATACCACCATAGCTATCATGAATTTCAGGAATTACAACACAGTTACTCAGCGAAGCCAACATATACGGGTTACCCAAAGCCGCCATCACACTTCCTTGCGGTATCACATATTTAAAATCCCGAAAGAGGTTGTAGATTTCATCCTCAGTCATTGGATGGCGCTGCTGACCATAATCAGAAAGCAACGCTGTTTTGGCTCCCAAATTTGCTGAAGAACCATGCTTCTCCTCCATCCTAGCAAACTGCTTTGCCATGCGTTTATGCATAGCGTCAGGCGAGGTTTCGACATAAGCGCCATCCTTATTTTTCATGGCATACTTATTCATCCACGTAGTGGCCGCTAACTCGTCACCTTCAAAGTACTTTAAAGACTCTTTCAGCACCTCTTCATATAAAAATAATGGCGCTTTCGTCAGTGTCTCAGTTGTGGTTTTTTCAGTCTTCGCTTTGGCCATGAGGTTATCTTTTTTGTTGATGCCCATGAAAGTATTAACCATTAATAGCCACTCGAAGCTGGTGATTAAACGTTACTAAAAAACCACTTGTTAATAAGTCATAAGTAGCTGAATAACAGCACAAATAAAATTGAGCTGCGACTATTGCTATGAGCGAATACCCTGTTTAAGGCAATTAATCAAGAGGAACTAAAAATCCTTCTTTAGCTTCTTTAGATTCAAGTGCGAGTGCAAATCATCTTATGGAATGCAAAAATTTAAAGATTTGCCAAATGAATGTAAGTGACAATTGTTCTTAGGCTCACCAAATATGGTAAAACCGAAGCCTTTAAAAGTACAGTCTCAAATGAACAATTTGCCAAAACGAAAGAAATGGAGGTGAGAAAATCAATCCAAAATGTAATATCAAGCAAAAAG
>DMRV01000341.1:0-782 GCA_003456455.1 Flavobacteriales bacterium | reverse complement strand
ACCATGAAAAGAATGCAGGACTCTCCAACCCTGCAACTTTGGGTTTAATGAATTAAGCTGTCGCTTTTGCTTTTGGAGCAGCTTTGGTAGAAACCTTACCAATTTTACTTTCTAGGTCAGCAACTTTTGATTTAAGATCAGCAAGAACTTCTTCTTCTGTTTTCTTAATCACACCAACTTTTTCTTTGATTTCGTTGTACTTCGCTTCGAATTCCTCTTTTCTAGCTTCTGTTTTTTCGAAAAGTTCGTCTACCATTTTCTTTCCTTCTACATCAGAAATTTTTCCTGCTTCGATAAGATCTTTCACACCTTCTTCGAATTTTGTAGATACTTCTGCAGCTAAATCAACTCCAGCATAAAGGAACTTTTTGAATGCGTCTTCCATAATATTTGTTTTTAGTTGTTTGTTTTAATGTTTGACGATTTCCATTAGGCAATTACCGTGCACATTGGTGTGCCAAAGTTGATTTTTAAGAATCAGAAAGCGTTGAAACCCCTACCAATAAAGGGGCATAGAAATTTACGGTAGGGTTTGGCACGTAACGGTGTCAAAAAATCGGATTACTGACACTCATGACACACCGTTTGTCATACTCAGGTTTTCGGGTCGAGCTGTCAGGTGTGTCAGGTTTTAATGGGTTGTACTATTCCACGGGAAAAGAAAAAACTCTGCTTTTCCTATGTTGCCTGCCCAGAAAACAAAAACCCTTCGCAAATCGATGATTTACAAAGGGCTTAAATTTAACTAGTGAGGCCGAAAGGACAAATGTCGAACCCTTGGA
>DMRV01000111.1 GCA_003456455.1 Flavobacteriales bacterium | reverse complement strand
TAAAAATCAAAGAACAACATGGCAATAGGAACACCTTGGAAACGGCTTGACAAAAAAGATGGTTACGATGCCATTGTAATTGGTTCTGGGCTTGGTTCCATGACATTCGGGTCTATTATGGCTCAGATGGGTAAGAAGGTTTTATTGCTTGAAAAGCATTACGTGCCAGGCGGATTCACGCATATTTTCAAGCGTAAAGAATATGAATGGGACGTGGGTATTCACTACGTTGGAGACGTACATAAAGAGTTCACTTTCATCAGCATCTTATTCGCTTACATCACCGAGCACAAGTTAAAATGGCAGGAGATGGATGAGGTGTACGATCGCATTGTTCTAGGTGATAAATCATACGATTTTAAAGCTGGAAAAGAGAATTTTATTGAAATGCTTTATGAACGTTTTCCTGTTGAGGAAGCTGCCATTGATGAATACATCAAAACGGTTTATGCAGCTACTGGAACTAATAGAAAGTTCTTTCAGGAAAGAGCACTTCCATCTATTCTGAGTAAGCTAATTGGCGGTCGTTTAACTAAGAAATACTACGAATGGTCCGACAAAACCACGTCAGAAGTTTTGGACGGAATTACGGACAACAAGGAATTAAAAGGCGTGTTGGCTGGTCAATATGGCGACCACGGAATGCCTCCGGGAGAGAGCAGTTTTGCTATTCAGTCAGTAGTAAACAAGCACTATTGGAAAGGTGGTGCATTTCCGGTTGGGGGTTGTCAGCGCATTGCGGAAACCATTATTCCTGTGATTGAAAAAGCGGGTGGAGCTGTTGCCGTTCGCGCTGGAGTGGAGAAAATTATTGTGGAAAAGGGAAAAGCAACTGGCGTGCTGATGGAAGACGGCTCAATCGTGAAAGCTCCAATGATTGTAAGTGGTGCTGGTTACCTGAACACCTTTGGGCGCTTGCTTGATAAAGATGTTCAAGATGCCATTGGTTTTAAACCAGAAAAGGGGGTTCCGCCTTCGGTTTCTCACGTATGTCTGTACATTGGATTGAAGCACGATTTACGCGAACTTGGAATTGGAAGCACCAACTATTGGGTTTATCCGCATAACGACCACGACCGTGGCGTGAAGGAGTACATGGCTGACCCAAGTAAACCGTTCCCCGTTACATACATCTCCTTTCCATCGCTCAAAGACCCAGAATGGGACGAGCGTTATCCCGGAAAGAGCACCATTGAGATGATTACGCTAGCACCCTATGAGTGGTTTGCCAAATGGGAAGATGAACGTTGGAAGCACCGTGGTGAGGAATACGAAGCTTATAAAGAAGAATACTCCCAGCGCTTGCTAAAAGAGCTTTACAAGCAATTCCCTCAACTGGAAGGAAAGATTGACTATTACGAGCTTTCCACACCGCTATCGACAAAGCATTTTGTGAACTATGAGCATGGCGAGATTTACGGATTAGACCACTCCCCTGCGCGCTTCAGAATGAAGGAACTTCGCCCTAAAACGCCCATCAAAAATCTATACTTAACAGGTCAGGATATTGTAACAGTTGGTATTGGTGGCGCGTTAATGAGCGGACTGCTCACAGCGGCTCATGTTACCACCAATTTCTGGCTAACAGATAAGATTGTAGATAAAGTGATGCAGGACAGAGAAAATATCAAAAAGGAAACCGCATGAAGAAGTTACTTCCATTTATTTTAATCGGTCTTGTTGCGTGCGACCAAAAACCAAACGAAGCGATTTTAGATCCTGAATCAAACGCATCTTATACCAAAACTATGGTGTATGCTGTTGATTTGAACTCTGTTTTCCATGAAGACTTGAATGATGAAGATTATTCCGATGTGGCGCCTATTACACAGCAGTTAATTGCAGATGTATTAGATGGAAAACTGAAAGCTTTAGACCCAATTTCAGAAGAAGTAATCACGAGCGAGCAAGTAAAAGCTATGCTCGTTTTCACCGATACTATTTGGTTTGAAGAACCAGAAACAGGCGACAAATCGATTGACGTTTTAGAGCGAGATTATACCACCGAATTCTATGGTCTTACCTTCAAAGAGCAATGGAGTTATGACAAAGCCGGGTCAGTGCTAAACAAGAAAATTGTTGGGCTTGCACCAAGAATCCCTGTTTACTCATCTCAAGGTGGTGAACTGCGTGGTTATACTTCTGCCTTTTGGGTTAAATACGATTAATTCTTATCGGATGAACATAAGTAGAACTGGCTCCAATCCAAGTTCAATTTAGCTTCGTTTTCACACTCTCGCCTCTGCCTACCACGGTCGTAAGTGGAATACTTACTTTTGTCCAAAATATTATAAATGGATTTAAGTGGAATTCTTTCAATCGGGGGGTATCCTGGATTGTTCAAAATGGTCAGTCAAATGAAAACTGGTTTGGTAGTGGAATCACTACTAGACGGAAAGCGGATGCCAGCCTACTCTACTCAGAAAATTCTGGCGTTGGAGGACATCAGCATTTACACCGATGAGGACGATGTTCCATTGGCAGATGTTTTCTCTCTGCTTTTTAAAAAGACTGCGGGCAAAGCTGGACCAAACCATAAGAAAGTTTCCATTCAAGAACTAAGCGATTATTTAGCTTCTGTCTTACCAAATTATGACAAAGAGCGCGTTTACAATTCAGATTTAAAGAAGCTTTTTCAGTGGTTTAACTTGTTAGCTGAAAAAGGGCTTTTGAAGGAAAAAGAGGAAGAAAAGAAAGAGGTGAAAGCTAAAAAGCCAGCAAAGAAAAAAGAGGCTGCTAAGGAAGAGAAGCCAAAACCCAAGTCTGCACCAAAAGGAAAGAAAGGTTCGACCAAGAAGGTTATCAAGTAAATCGCGCATGCAGAAAGAAGCCATAATACCTGTTCGCCCAGTAAGAAGATACTTAGCGGAAGAATTTCGTGTTGATAGCTGGGGTACGCTAGAACCATTATTTGACGAACTACTAAACCGTTCTATTTCAACTGTTTCTGAACTTGAAGAGTGGATGAAAGATTTGAGCGAGGTAGAAGCCGTTTTAAGTGAAGAAACAGCTTGGCGCTACATCCGAATGAACATTGACACCACGAATGAAGAATACGCAAAAGCGTTCGATTTCATGGTAACGGAAATAGACCCGAAAGCGGCTCCTTATTCTGATAAATTCAATAAGAAATTATTGGAATCTCCGTTTTGCGAAGAGCTAGACACAGAGAAGTACGCCATTTTTCTTCGCAGTCTGAAAATGCAAATCAAACTGTATCGTGAGGAGAGCATTCCGTTGTTTACCACGTTGCAGCAGATGCAACAGAAGTACGGAATGATTACAGGAGCCATGTCAATAGAACATGAAGGTCAAAAACTGACGCTTCAGATGGCAAATAGCTTCCTGAAAGATACAAATCGTGAATTACGTAAGACGATTTACGAAAAGGTAAACGAAGCAAGATTGGAGAAATCTGGCGAATTGAATCAACTGTTTACGGAGCTTATTGGCTTACGAGACAAGGTTGCGAAGCAAGCCGACCATGCGAACTATCGCGACTTTAAAATGGATGCTCTCGGTCGGTTTGACTATACGGCTGAGGATTGTTTTACTTTCCACAGCGCCATTGAAGCCGAGTGTGTTCCGTTGAACAACATAGTTGATTTAGCAAGAAAAGAAGCTCTTGGGCTTGAGACCTTGAAACCATTTGATGCAGACGTTGATCCTTCTGGAGCGGCTGGTTTAAAACCATTTAAAGACGAGCAAGAGCTAGTCAATCGTTCTATTGAGGCGTTCAGCAAAATCCGACCGTACTATGGCGAATGCCTGGAAACAATGAATGCCATGGGCCACTTGGACCTTGGTTCACGTTTAGGCAAAGCGCCTGGAGGGTTTAACTATCCGCTTTACGAAATTGGTGTGCCTTTCATCTTTATGAACTCAGTCGGTTCGCTTCGCGACTTGATTACAATGGTTCATGAAGGAGGTCACGCGGTACATTCATTCTTGAGTAAAGACTTGGAGATTACGGGGTTCAAAAACCTACCATCAGAAGTTGCTGAGTTGGCAAGTATGAGCATGGAGTTAATTTCTATTGACCAATGGGATGTATTCTTTGACAATGAGACCGATTTAAAGCGCGCCAAAAAAGAGCATTTGGAGAAGATTATGGCAACGCTTCCATGGATTGCTACCATCGATGCATTCCAGCATTGGATATATGAAAACCCAACTCATACGGAGGAAGAAAGAGCCGACAACTGGCAACGAATCAGTAGTCGGTTTGGAGGGAAGGTT
>DMRV01000241.1 GCA_003456455.1 Flavobacteriales bacterium | reverse complement strand
AGCGTTAATTGTGTTTTCTAGTTCGGTTGTAGGTTCAGCAAGCTTGCGTAACCATGTTCTAATTCCTTCCACTTTGCTCGCGTCACCGTTCTGAATAGAACGAGTAGCTTCTGCAAGTGAACCTTGAATTAGGTGTTTTACATCTTCATGTACAAAAACGGGAGTCAAACTCAACCATTCGTGATTGGTCTCATGCCAAACCTGACGGTTTAATAACCCCTCGTTACTAGTGAAATCGGTAAATGATTTCCAGAATGCACGCATCGTAAAAAACACATTGAAATCACTGTTGTCGGTTAGTGGTCTAGAAAAATCAATAAGGTCTGATTCTTCGAGGAAAAGCATTGTCTTATTACCAATGTCAGTTCTGAATATTAATCTTCTGTATCCGTCTTTTACTACTTCTAATACAAGCTCTTTGGTGTTGTTTGTGTTGTTTTTCATCGCTGTTGTTTTAAGTACATCAGCAAATCAACACTACCAGACCGTAAGCTATTTACGGAGTGAAAATTTATTTCAGAAAAGGGGCTATTTGAGAAAGAAACGGGTTAGCGCGGCCGTTTCATAAGAAGGATATCTGTATCTCCAGCGACAGTTGACCTGCCGGTAATGAAATGGGCATCATCAATCTCAACTATATCTGTTCCTGTTTGGTCGCCCTCGCCACCAAAGTTTAACTGCTCCAAAACATTTCCATCCGCATCCGTTTTGATGTAATAGACCTGTTCATCATTTCCGTAGCTATTGGTTCGACCTAGGAAAACGAAATTTCCTTCGCTATCAACCAATATTCCTTCGCCTCCTTCATGGGCAGTTGGTGTGCCAAATTCCTGTTGCCAAATTGTGGTTCCGCCTGCATCAAGCCTGCTAGTCATTAAAGAATGGTTGGGTTCTTCACTTGCCGTGTGATTGCTCATAACGAAGCCGCCATCAGCGGTTTGTGCAAACGCTTGACTTTCTTCGTAGCCAGAACCACCGTAAGTTGATGACCACAGGCTGTCGCCATCAACACTTACTTTTTGCAAATAAATATCGCGGTCTCCTGCGCCAAAGCTGCTCGTAAAGCCGAGTAACATAACCTCAAAGCTGTTTACTTGAAGAAGTTCTGAGCCTCCATCAATTCCACCGCCACTAAATGTTCTGCTCCATACTTCGTTGCCATTGCCATCCGTTCTCACCACATACATACTTGCCGCACCAGCGCCAAAACTACTTGTGATGCCAATCATCATAAAACCACCGTTTTCTAAAGCAATTACATCCTTTGCCTGGTCTGAATAAACGCCACCAAATTCTTTTTGCCAGATAATGTTTCCTTCGAGGTCGGTTTTGGTTAGTAAGAAGTCTCGGTCATCTGCTTGGTCTGTTAGGCTTCCTATAAGAATGAGTGAATTATCATTGGTACACTTTAATCCGAAGCCTTCGCTTCCAGATTCAAAATATTTTTGCCAAATGGCGTTACCACTAAAGTCCGTTTTTAGGAGGAATGCATTGGTGTTACCACCATTAACCGTAGTTCCGATGATAATGATTCCATCAGAAACTGAAATCATTCTGTTGACTTCTTGGTTGCCAGATAACGAAAAGGTTTTCTCAAACTCGGGCAGGCTCTCTACCGGTGTCTCTTTCTTACAGCTGTATAAAAGAAGAGCACAGCCTATGAATAGTGTAATAAGTTGTCTCACGCGAGAAAAACGAATTGTACCATAAAATGTTGTGTAGCAATAGGAGTGAGACGCTTAGATGGGGCTGACTACTGCTTGACAAATCTTGTTCTGCCTACAACTTGAGTTTGAGTGTTGTGTAATTCAATGAAGTAAACACTCTGAGCCAAATTAGAGATGTCTAATCGCTGAGTGATTTGTCCGTTGGAAGGAATTGTTGAAACAACTCTTCCAGACGCATCCATTATTACTACGGTTACAGCAGGGGCTTCATCAGCATTCAGCCCTGTAATGCTTAGTATATCGGTTGCCGGATTTGGGAAGGCTTCCATTCCGAAAATTCCATTCAACTCATTAATGCCAGGAGTTACTGGGTCTTCCTCAATAATATTCACACAGTAATCTTCAACCTCACCGTAAGCCAAATCATCACAAGAATTGTTTGGAAAACCGTTTCCATCAGTCATGGTTACGCGCATTCTTGCAGAACCTAACTCAGCTGTAAGCGGAATTTCAATTGTTCCGGTCATGGAGCTTGTAGTGCCTTGTGTTCCATTGAATAAGCGCTCAGCATTTGTGTAAGACCCGTTCTGGTTCAAGTCAATCCAAATACGGAAGTATTCTGTGTATGCGAAACCGGAGTAATCAGGAGACAGGGATACATTATAGGTTTGCCCTCGTTGTAAGTCAACTGAAAGCGTTGTGTAATTACCATATCCGTTCGCATCGTCATCAGTTGTATTATTCAACATTCCAACAGTTACATTTCCAATCCACTCCAAACCGTTGTCCCCAGAAGATTCGCAAAAAGCGAAATCGGTACAAGCCCCGCAACCGGAGGTGGTAATTGTAATCGAAGTTGTAAAATCTGTGGTGCCACCATTACAGTTTGTAGCTACTTGTACTTCGTATTCTGCACAGGCATCGAGACTATTAATGTCGAATGTGGTTCCATTGATGTTATTTTCTTGGGTCCAACTTCCACCACTTGTTGGTCGCCATTGCAAAAAGTAGCTTTCCGCAGCAAGAACGGAAGTCCATGTTGCAGTTAATCCAGTCTCAGAAGCATTGCTTAACGTTATTTCGCTAGGAGCAAGGCAGCAGCCATCAGTGCTGAAAAATAAAGTGTCAGACCAATCGCTTGTTTCTCCATCACAGATAGATTGCGCAATAAACCAATAGTCGGTGCAAGCAGTAAGTGTAGATAGTTCGTATTCGCTTTCCTCTACATCAAAAATCAGCGTATCGGCACCTCCATCAATACCACAACTAATATTGAAAGAATCAATTCCTGCCAGACTGTTCCAATCAATTGCTGCTTCTGTATCCGTAATGTTTCCTGCGCTCACGCTAAAAGGAGGGATGCAGCCGCCAGAAGCGCAGTTGTTTAGGATTTCATCCAAAGCTCCTTTCAAGTTTAAACGACCGCCAGTAACGCATTCGGTAGTAAGATTGGCAATTGGGTCCACTCCATTGAAAATAGCGTCTCGGACCATTTGTGCAGCTAAAGCCGGGTCTGAGTGAGAAATTGCTGCAAGCGAAGCACACGGAGCTGAATAGACTAGCGCTACTGCACCAGCTGTCGCTGGTCCGGCAAACGATGTTCCGCTTGTTACGGTATATCCACCTCCAGCAGCTGTTGTGCGCACATCTTCACCAGGCGCACCAAGGTCAACAGTGGTTTGTCCATAACCGGAGAAGGTTCTTACATCAGCATCATTTGTGGCTGTTATAGAAAGCAAAAATTCACTTGAACATCCTGTAGGAAGGTCTCCTACCACATCAATATTTACGTTATTATTTGCGGTTGAACCTGCATTCAGAATTCCAGCATGGCCCAGCGTATCGTAGAAAGCACACCAGAGTGGAGCATCCAAAGGGTCTGCATTATTTATACCCCAAGAAGAGTTGGTGGCAACTACATAAGCGCCTTTAGCGCCATTAGTTTCCTCATATAAGCGTCTCATTACAAGCGGATAGGTGTAGGATTCTATCACATTAGCCTCATTGGGGTTGCTTGCGCTGCCAATACTGCCGTAGGTCATATTCATGATTTTGACATTCCAGTTTACTCCCACAACACCGGTTCCGTTGTTGCCAACTGCTCCAACCATACCGGCTACGTTTACACCATGACTTCCGCCATCTACGTTATCATTATTCCCCTGTGGGTTCCAACCTAAATAGTCATCGACATAGCCGTTGCCATCATCATCAATATTGTTGTTCGGAATCTCATGGTAATTCACCCAATTATTGGCCATTAAATCTGGATGGTCTAAATCTCCACCATCATCCACAACACATACAACTATGGTATCTCCAGTTGCAGTAACACCACCTGTTGTTATGTCCCAAGCTTCGTCAGAATCAATATCTGCATCTGCTGTTGCACCACCGCCACCCGTGTTTACATGCCACCATTGCTGATTTAACTGTGGGTCGTTTGGAGTAGTTGCTCTGTGCTGTATGTAATGATTGAGCTGGATAAGCGTTACGGATGGATGATCCCAAAGCTGTTGCAGAAAACGGTTATGATTAATGCTTGGATTAAACTCCAGCAAG
>DMRV01000198.1 GCA_003456455.1 Flavobacteriales bacterium | reverse complement strand
CAAGGTGTGTGGTATTCATTCGAGGGTAATGGGCAAGATGTGACCTATAGCACGTGTCAAACAAATTCAGGTTTTGATACAGGTATATGGTTGCTCACAAGTGATGATGGATGTACAGGCCTATTCACCATTGAAGAAAATAATGACGATTTCTGTGGAACACAATCGCAGATTACCCGTTATGCACACCCAGATACCACTTACTACCTGTTTGTGGGCGCTTGGGGTACAGGAGCAGCTACGTTAGAAGGAGAGTTTACAGTTGACGCATCATGCGCTTGCCCAGCAGGCCTAGATGCTGGAACGTTAACTGCCGATGCAACCACTGCTTGTTTAGATGAAAACGGAGAAGCTGTATTAAGTGCAACAGAAGGTACAGCACCAACTGTTCCAGAAGGCTACGGAATTACTTACGTTCTTACATCAAACCCAGGTTTGATTATAGAAGATGCAGGAGCTACTCCAAATTTTACTGTTGATGCTGGTGGAGAATACACTATTCACACATTGGTTTCTGCCAATACATTGGATTTGGGTGTAGTTGTTTTTGGTACAACTCCAGCAACAGCCGTACTTGATATTGTAGGAGCAGACGATAACATCTGTGCTGCACTAGATGTAACCGGAACAGGAACTATTACTGTAAATGCACCAGAAGTTGGCGCTACTGTGGCTGACGCATCTAACGTATGTCTTGTTGGAACAGCAGATATCGGTGCTGAATCAGACGGTAATGAAGTTGTGCCAGTTGGTTATGCAGTAGCTTATGTGTTAACTACGGATCCTAACTTGACAATTGTAGATGCTAACACAACGGGAGATTTCACAGTAGCCGCTGATGGGAACTACGTAATTCACACGTTGGTTTATGATCCAACGGAAATCACTTCTTTTGCTGGATTAGTTGGTCTTGAAGGAGGTGCTGTAGCAGCACTATTGTTTGAGAACGGTGGTACTACCTACTGTGCATCTCTAGATGTTACAGGTGCACCAATTACAGTAGATATCTGTACAGGTATTTCAGACAACTTGTCTGCAGATGCTGTTGCTGTTTACCCTAACCCATCAAACGGACAGTTTGTAGTTGAGGTGAATGGTGTTGAAGGAGATGCTCAGATTACAGTTATGGATGTTGCTGGTCGTCAGATATACACCCAAGCGGTAAACATGAACGGAAACTTCCGTACAGAGTTAAACTTGAACGTTGCTTCAGGAACTTACCTAATGCAGCTTAATACTGTAGAAGGAAACGTTACACGCAAAATTCAGATTGACTAAGAATACACAAGTCTTTCTTTAAGAAGAGCCGCGCCTTTGGTGTGGCTCTTTTTTTATCTCTATTTTTAGAATCAAATAACAAACGACATGAAAAAGATTTTTTTAACGCTAGCTATCGCTGCTTTTACGTTATCAGCTGTAGATGTAATGGCGCAAGACAAAGCTGCAACAGAAACTAAAACCGAAGAGCGTTCTAAAGAAAACATCCAGAAAGAGGCGGATGCTTTGAAAAAGAGAATTAAGGCAACTATTGAGAAAGTAGAAGCTAATAAGGACAATGAGAAGGTCGATTATAAAGCAGAACTAGAAAGAATAGATGGTCTAAAAGCCAGTTGGGAAAAGCTCACTGGTAAATCTTGGGATCGCGAAAAGCTGATTGACACTATGTAAAATTGTAAGGAAGCCGATTTTCCGCCAATGGGGAGTTCGGTATTTTATAAATCAAAAAAAATGAAATAATGAAAAATAAATTATTTGCCCTGTTAACACTTGGATGGATATTCTCGGTCTCTGGCGTATTTGCGCAAGACGCTGTTAAATCACAATCGGAAAAAGTTGAAGTGCTGGACCAAAAAATTAGCGAAAGTCCGGAACAACGTAAGTTGAGAATTGAAGAGGATGCTGTTAGTAGCCAATCTAAAAACGTTGAAACCGCGGATCAAAAAGTTACTGAAACCCCAGAACAACTTAAGTTGAGAATTGAAGAGTATGAAATTGCAATTGAGCCGTTAAAATCGACTTCTGCATCAGAAACTAGTGGGGGCTCTAATTATGGAGTAAAAAAGCTACATCTCGATGAAATGATTGCTACATGGGAGGGGCTTACCAAACAGAAATATGAAAGTCGCTTTAAGAAATAATAGCTAACCAGTTAAGAGTTTAAAAAAGGAGCCAATTGGCTCTTTTTTTTATGCCTCTACATTTGGGCGTTCCACCCAGTCTCCATGTTCTTTAATAAGTCCCTCTAAGGCTTCCAATGCCCCTTCCGAAGCAATGTTCCGTCTTACAACCTCCTGTCCCTTGTAAAGCGTTATTTTCCCTTTACCTGTGCCAACATAGCCATAGTCGGCATCGGCCATTTCGCCAGGGCCATTTACAATACAACCCATAATGCCAATCTTCACACCTTTCAGGTGATCTGTTCGGTTTCTAATCTTGGCGGTTGTTTCCTGTAAATCAAAAAGCGTTCGTCCACAACTTGGGCAGGAAATATATTCCGTTTTTGATGTTCTTGCCCGTGCCGCTTGTAAAATACCAAAAGAGGTGCTATTCAAAATCTTGTTTGGCACATTAGAACCCGTAATCCAACAACCATCTCCTAAGCCATCAACAAGCAATCCACCAAGGTCTGTAGCAGAATAAAGCTGAAACGCATTTTCATCCAACACATACTCACGTTTGAAGATTACCGGAATTTTCAAGGCTGCATCAATCAATAATACAACAGCTCTTCGGAGTTCCGCTAAAGCATTTTCATTATCCGATTTAAGAACTAAAACAATCGTTTTGTCCTTTTTTAAAACAGAGATAAAATCATCTGTTAGGCCTTCAATTCTAAGCTGCACAAAGTTCAATACTTCAGAACGAGGCGATTCATTTGAAAATGACTGTGCATCAAACAACGGATAATGTCTGTCCTTCGTGCTATTCCAAGAATCCGCATTCTGAATGATGCCCAATGTTCCGGGAATATTAAAATCCAACTGCTTGTCTCCAATGTAAAGGAAATCGCAGGCCAAATCGGTTAAGTTCCACTTGTCCAGTTGGGTTGAATAATTGTATCCGAACGCAAACAAATTCGCAGGCACAATCTCATCTTTGGATGAAAGGTCTGCTACCACCCGAGGTACATTCTCCCCACCGAAATTCAGGGCCTCATCCGTCTTCCGCTTATGAAACTGAAACGGGTTAATCGGATACGAGTCGTATGCTTGTATCTCCTTGCTGGATGAACGCGTCTCATAGCGAGCAACCAATGCTTGCGCCACCGGAATTTCAAATTCTGGGTCTTCGGTTAGCGAAACACGAACTGTATCACCCAAACCATCTTCTAATAATGTTCCAATTCCAACGGCAGATTTGATACGACCATCTTCGCCTTCACCTGCTTCCGTAACTCCTAAATGAAGTGGATAATCCATTCCATTTTCCATCATAGTGGAAACAAGTAAACGATAAGCCTGCACCATCACCTGTGTATTACTTGCTTTCATGGAAAGCACAATATCATGGAAATCAAACTCGCGGCAAATACGCAGAAACTCCATGGCAGATTCTACCATTCCAAGAGGCGTATCCCCATAACGGCTCAAGATTCTATCTGAAAGCGAACCGTGATTGGTTCCAATGCGCATAGCTGTGCCGTGCTTTTTACAGATTTCAATCAGCGGAATAAATCGCTCACGAATGCGAGTAAGTTCAGCTTGGTACGATTCATCTGTATAATCAATGGTCTCAAACTTCTTCTTATCGGCATAATTACCGGGGTTCACCCTCACTTTTTCTACAATTGTAGCTGCAAATTCGGCTGCGTTTGGCGTAAAATGAATGTCGGCACAAATGGGCGTATTGTATCCTTTTGCCACCAGTCCTGCCTTAATATTGGCAAGGTTATGAGCTTCTTTAATACTTGGAGCGGTAATTCTAACCAACTCGCAACCAGCATCAATCATCCGAATACTTTGCGCAACGGTGGCTTCCGTATCCATGGTGTCGGTTGTGGTCATGGACTGCACCCTAATTGGATTATTACCTCCAATACCAATTTGACCAACCTTAACCTCTCGTGTTTGGAAGCGACTGTAACTAATTAAGCTATTGCAGTATTTAGGATTAGGCATTGCCGAAGTTTGGCGTAAAATTAGCCAATCGAGCTATGCGTTAAAGCTAATTGCTCAATCCTATCAAAAACATCGGCCTGTTCCCAATTTTCTTCAATTCCATCCCACGAAAGAATCTCTTCCATAATCTGGTCCTGCTCCTTTCCGCGAGCCAAAGCTTCGGAATAACGCAGTTCTGAAAAAGTGACCATACTATACAGTGGAACCCATTTTTCGGGATGCTTGGCATTAATGGCCTTTTCTATCTTTTTTCGGAGTAGGAAGTTTGGGTTAGCAACCGAGTCGCGCATTTCAATAAAGTTACGCAAGGCCAAATCTGCAATGGCATCTGCATCTGGCTTACGGCTTTCTTCAAACTTTTTGAATAACGCTGATTTGTCGTCCCAAAGCTCATCCGCCAATTGATCAAACACGTAGCAATCTTCAAAGCCCGAAACCATTCCTTGTCCGTAAAATGGAACAATAGCATGAGAAGCATCGCCAAAAATGAGCGCCTTGTCTTTATATCGCCACGGAAAACACCGAACGGTGACTAGAGACGAAGTTGGATTTGCAAAAAAATCATCCATCAAAGTGGGCATATGCGGGACAATATCAGGGAATACTTCATTGAAAAAATCAACCACTTCCCTCTCTGTATTAAGGTTTTCGAATGCCTGTTTCCCTTCAAATGAAAGAAAAAGAGAAACAGTAAAACTGCCATCCAAATTTGGCAATGCAATAACCATGTAACCACCTCTTGGCCATATGTGCAGGGCGTTTTTATCTAATCTAAAACCACCATCTTCTGCAGGCGGAATGGAAAGTTCCTTGTAACCATGCTTCAAATATTCTTGCGAATAATTGAACCGCTCCGTCATCATCAAATTGTGGCGCACCTCGCTAAATGCACCATCGGTACCATAAATATGATTGGCTAAAACGGTATTCTTCTCGCCAGAAACTTCGTCTTTAAATGTGGCCTCACCGGTATCCAAATTCATGGCTGTGCACCGCTGGCTAAAATGAATTTTAACTCCTGCTTTTTCTGCTTCAGTCATGAGCAAAGCATTTAGCTCACCACGGGACACTGAATTAATCT
>DMRV01000453.1:673-3574 GCA_003456455.1 Flavobacteriales bacterium | reverse complement strand
GTTTGACCACGAACTTCCGCTTAGAGCACATGATGTGGTTCCACAGTCTAACGCAGTTCCGCAAAGAGCATACGACTCAAAGTTATCGTTGGCATCATAAGGAGTTCCTCCCGCAGAAACTACAATGTAATTTGATTTCACTTCGTCATCAGAACCTGTAGCATTGGTTGCTGTAAGCGTGATATTGTAAGAACCTGCAGCTGTAAACAGTAACTGTGGATTCTGTGAACTCGCACTTGTACCACCGATAAAGGTATAGGTGGCTGGAGTGATTGTCCATGCCCAACTTGTTGGTGTGTACCCAGAACGATCAGTTAAAGTGACTGAAACCCCTTGACATGCTTCGGTTGTAGATGCATCAAAGCAAGCCACGGGTGCAACTCCTCCAGGATCTTTCAAGTCGGATTTCCAAAAGCCCTGACCGTAAGTTGCAGCATACAGCGTGCCCTTGCAATTTGCTACTCCATCGTGTATTTCCAACTCAGTGATCACTACTGGCGGCAATCCAGAATTGTAAGCCACCCAGTCAGCAAGGTTGTTGTCCTTGTAGAAAACACCTGCATCCATACCTACATACATTCCCTCAACGGGGCTGTTTCTATCTATTACAATTGTATTTAGCGAGATATCTGGCAGTGTTCCAGAAACATTTGTCCACGAAAAACCACTGTTGGTAGATTCATAGATATCGTTGCCTAATTCAATGTAGAGATGCGTTGCATCTGTAGGGTCAATTTCGATATCTTTTGGTGTTGTTGCTGTGGGTAAATTGGCTGTTAGATTGGTCCAAGTTGGAGTGGCTACAGTTGCATTGTTTGTTCTATAGAATTCGCCCGTATTAGAAGCTCCTTCTCTTGAAACATACATTACCGAGCTATTGGATGGAGCGATAGCCAAATCACGGATATTGCGTGAGCCACTGAAGGCTGTTATTTGAGACCAAGTTGGAGTACCAGCCTTTACGTTATCAGACCGCCAAACATCCTTGTACCCTGCAAACATCCTATCGACACTATTCGGGTCTAATTTATATGGCACCACCCAAGCACCATTCTCTCCCGTAGTGGCAGAAATATTAGCAAAACTACTCCCTCCATTGGTAGATCTTCTTATGTCACCATAATACAAAGCGCCATACATGTAGGTGTCGTCTGTTGGATCGATAATACACTCCATTCCATCTCCGCCTATCTCGGTAATAAACGCCCCGTTGTCGCAAATGGCCGTTCCGTTGTCTTGGTATCCGTTTATACCAAAATCGTAAGATTGCTGCGACACTCCAATTTTGTAGACCTGGGCAATGTTTAGTCCATCGCTAATGTCGATCCAATTGGTTCCTCCATTCGCTGTAACATATATACCTCCATCGTTTCCATTATACAAGTTTCCATTATGCGGTGAAAATTCAAGTGCATGCTGATCTGCATGAACGCCATCGATACCACCGCTAGGACCAACCCAGTAAGACACACAGGTCATATTGGTACCACCATCGGTTGATTTCCACAGATTAATACCACCCGTGTAAATGATATCTGCATCATTAGGGTCGGCAACTATAACCAGATCATAGAATGCTTGGCTTCGAGAGTCAGAACCAACTGTTGAGTAACCTAGAATGTTAGGTGTGGTGGTACGAACAGAAAAACTTGCTCCGCTATTAGTAGAGCGGTAAATACCCACTAAACCATTTCCATCTCCAATAAGAGCGTAAACGTAATCTGGCTGATCGGGAGACACAGCAATTGCTACTCTGTCTCCGCCTGACACCAAACCGCTGGTAACTCTCGTGAACGTGGCACCTGAATTGGTTGATCGATGAAATTCTCCAAAATCGGTTCCTGCGTAAATGATACTTGGATCACTTGGATGAAAGGCAATATCCTTGGGTCTAGCACCTCCTAAGAAGTTGGATGCTGACCAATTTGCACCACCATCCGCTGTGCGATACACGTAACCATTGGAACAACCTGCGTACATTTTATTCGGGTCGGTCGGATCCATTATAATCTCATTGACCGTTATGTCGGGCATGCCAGCATGGTATGCAGCCCAGGTTGCTCCACCATCTGTACTTC
This sequence comes from Flavobacteriales bacterium, assembly GCA_003456455.1. Taxonomy (GTDB): domain Bacteria; phylum Bacteroidota; class Bacteroidia; order UBA10329; family UBA10329; genus UBA10329. Next base: position 1,496 of record DMRV01000453.1, on the reverse strand, counting down.
GCCATACACCATATCCTTCTACATCTCCTGCATCCCTATCTCCGGTACCAATGTAAATGATACTTGGCGTTGTAGGATGAACCACGATGCTGGAAACACCAAGTCTTACAAGGCCAGAAACGCTTTGATTCCACGTGCTACCATTATCAGTAGATGTCCAAAACCCACCCGAAGGGGCGCCAACGTAAATTGTGTTTGCATCTGTAGGATGAAAAGCAATACAGTTGAGACGACCATTTCCGTTTAACTGCCCCGTACCATTAGCTGGTGTATTGCTAGGCCCAAGCAATTCCCAAGTTCCTGTTCCTGTTACGTAATTCCTACGGTTTTGATGATTACGCAACCAATCCTCCATTTGATAAAGCGTATTACCAGCAGGTGGGAAATTGCCGTTTTCGTCCACCCTTGCTTGCCAGTAGTATTCCCAGCGTTTGAATGGCTTGATGCCTGAGCCTTTTGGAATTTTACCATCTGGACCAACTACAGAATTGTAGTAAAGCTGGAAATCAGCCTGAATTTCAAAGAAATTCTGGGTATGATCGTGCATCATCCATTTCCAGTCGTTTTGAGCCATGGAGCTGAATGTGCCCATTAAGAACATAATTAGGATGGAGGTCTTTTTCATCAGACCAACATACAACGTGACTCAGATTTCATAATGCGTTTCTGAAAATCTTATGAGACATATGTCTTTTAACAAACAGTTGCAGAAACAAAACGAAGCTCCCGAAAAAGCCAACTCTTGATCTAAAACAAGACTTTAAACAAGCACGGTTAGAACGTTTTCAAACAAGTTAGCGGTTACCGCGCCATTTATTCTTGT
>DMRV01000453.1:0-608 GCA_003456455.1 Flavobacteriales bacterium | reverse complement strand
TGTCCTTGTTGTTTCTTTTCTGGTGCAGTTTCTGGGTCTAATGGCTCAAAACCAGGAATGATGTCTCTAGAAAGCTTCTCCCCCAACAGTTTCTCAATGCCTTTTACGTAATCAACTTCATCTCCTCCTACTAAAGAGATAGCCTGTCCGCTAGCACCTGCTCTGCCTGTTCTTCCAATTCGGTGTACGTAATCTTCGGCAACATTTGGTAATTCGTAGTTAATAACGTGCGGCAATAATGGAATGTCAAGCCCTCGCGCAGCAATATCTGTTGCAACCAATACACGTACACTTCCGCTTTTAAAACCAGCCAATGCTTTGGTGCGGGCATTTTGGGTCTTGTTACCATGAATGGCAGCAGAAGAAATCTTGGCTTTATCTAGTTTTTCTGCTAGGCGGTTAGCGCCATGCTTGGTTCGCGTAAAAATGAGCACCTGCTGCCAATTCCCTTCGGAGATTAGCTTAATAGTAAGTGCTGTTTTGCGCGCTTTATCTACCCGAATAGTGCGCTGCACAATCTTATCTACCGTGGTATTCTCAGGCGTAGCTTCAACCAACACTGGATGATTCAGAAAACTCTGAGCCAGCTGCTTAATTTCTTTACTGAA
>DMRV01000238.1:3378-3857 GCA_003456455.1 Flavobacteriales bacterium | reverse complement strand
CTGATCGACGGCAGGTGAATGCAAGAAGGGACTGGCCATGTGGCAGTTTTGGCAGTTGTCATGCGCCACCACATTGGGCCATTGCCAACTGTTGTTGTAGTCATCCTCACCTGGCCTTGGGATGTCCAAATCAAACGCACCCGTCGTCTCATTGTTGATGTGTAGGAAGCACGTCTCTCCGGTCGAGAATTTGTACCCAATCACGCCCAAACCTCCATCCCGGCAATTGGTCAGAAACACGACATCTTCATTGGGCGTGCCGTCCTGATTCAGCCCGGTGTATCGCCCGACGCGGAACCCGGGGTCACAAGCCTTGCCAAAGGCCGCAGGACAATCGCACAGGCTCGGATCGTTGGTCTCGCCTTCTCCTGCTTGCTCTGGCGTCAGGGGGATGCCATTCTTGGTCACAGGCACCAGCACCGCATCCTCGCAAGAAAACCGAGGCAATGGCCCCAGCACCTCTTCACACTCGTAGGCGT
>DMRV01000238.1:0-3290 GCA_003456455.1 Flavobacteriales bacterium | reverse complement strand
TTTCATGCTCTATTTTAAACACTTCATGCATTAAAAAACGCTGCTCATTTTGAAATGTTGTAAGTACCCTCAACTAAATAGAACAAAAACGCCAAGTGCAGCTTTGGCGGACTACAAGCACCGAGGTTGCGATTTGCACATCAGGCAGCTTTACTCCTGGCATTTTTTGGGAACAGTATTTTTAATTGAGATCCAAAGTATTACACCAATCTCTTATCGCTTGTCTATCTGCAATGCTGATTGTGCTATGGTCAAAATCAGTCGCATTTTGAAATGGAGGTGGCATCGTTAGTTCGTCTAAAGGATAATTCTCAAAATGTTGAGTGCATTGAGGTCGGTGACAAGAAGTACAAGAATTCTGAATAGATGTAGTATGTAGTTGTGGAAACTCCGCTCCGATAACAGAATAAGGATTGTTTCCTGTTAATGGAACAAGTAGTTCTGTTGGATTGTCAGGATTCGTTAACTGGTCGACCGCTGGACTATGCAGAAACGGACTTGCCATGTGGCAATTTTGGCATTTGTCTGCAGCTACAACGCTAGGTGACATCCAAGCATCGTTGTATCCGTTCTCTCCTGGTATTGGAGAATTTATCGGATTGCCTTCATCAACTATTGAAAAGAAGCAGGTTTCCCCAGTAGAAAATTTATGACCAATAACACCCAATCCTCCATCACGGCAAAATGTCATGAACACAACATCTGGGTTTTCAGAACCATCTGTGTTCAAGCCATTATAGCGACCTACTTTATTCCCTGTTTGACAAGCCATTCCAAAGGCCCATGGATGGTCACAGTCACTTGGGTCTGAACTACCATTTCCTTCCTCGGTAGTGGGATAGGTTTGGGGAATACCATTTAGAGTAGATGGAACTTCTACAGCGTCAGCGCAACTAAATCTTGGAAGCGGCCCCAAAACAGATTCACATTCATACGCATGGTCAAGGGCAGTCCTCATGCCCATAACGTTTCCGTCACAATCATACCCAAACTCTTCAAAAATGCATGAACCGTCATCGGAGATGGAATTAGGATTGTAGTTGCACGCTGTGGGGTCTGTGCATCCGGAGCAGCTGACGAAATCACACGACCCATCGTCGGTGGTCGCCTGAGGATCGTAGTTGCAAGCGACGGCATCGGTGCAACCTGGAATGCCAACTGGGTCGTGTTTGCAAGAATTCAAAGTACTAACCAGGCAAACCCCCAATACCACGGCCAATATCACTGCTGTCTTGTTCATGATCTTAAGTCCCTTTAATTCGTTCGTTGGACTATTGTTCGCAATTCTTACTCTATGAACAGTTTGACTGTTGATACTGTGGATGTCCAAATCACCTCCAAATGGTAAATCCCTGATGGCAGGTTTCCCTTGCTAAGCTGTAAACGATTTTCCATCACTCTTTCAGATCGATGGATTCTGCCGTTGACATCGTATAAATTGTATTCGAGTGGGATTTCCTTGAACTCGAGTACTGTATGGTCTCGGAAAGGATTAGGATAAACCAGTACTCGCTTTCCTTCTTGTTCTGTTATAGAAGTGAACGAACAAAATTCTGTGCAGTCATCTTCTGATAGATATTCCCCATCTCCGACAGCCGTTTGATAACATCCTTGGCTACCACAGGACCAAGAATAGATTTCCGCACAATTCATTAATGAACTCAAATCGAGATTACTGGCAACATAGGCTGCCTCGCCTTCCTCTGCGGTTATCAGTAATGTGTCTGCTTCTAACACGTACGGAATCGACATTGATCCTTCAAAGTCAGATAACGTAATGAACTCGCCATCGTCTTCGTGTGCGAACGTTTCGAACTCATAGCAATTCTCTGGTTCCACTCCGTATGCATAAACTAGACTATCAGCATCAAACAATAGGTACGTGTCAGTCTCCTCCGAATACCATTGTCCTAAATAGCTTTGAGAATTCGCAGTTACAGCAATCGTCATTAGTAAGAGGCAGCTTCCAAATGATTTTTTCATAATTCAGATGTTTTTTACTGCAAGAACAACTCAACCACTGTTCAGAAAAGAAAGACTGGCAATGAAAACAGTCCTGCTGCTGCTAGCTGGACCTCTATTGAGTCTTTTGGTATTGAAAGGGAGTCATTCCCTCATGCTCTTTGAACGCGCTATAGAATGCTGACTTTGAATTAAACCCAACTTCCATTGCCAATCCCCAAATTGACAATTCGTCAGCCGTTGAAGTTTCCGATAAAGCTTTGAATTTTTCTATCCGATAACCGTTGATAAGCTGGTAAAAATTGATTTTTCCACACTCATTTATCAAACGTGATAATTCCTTCTCCTTCAAATCTGCTGCTTCTGATAAGTCACGTAAAGTCAGTTTTGGCCTGGTGAAGAGTTCTTGTTCCTGAATTAGCTCTTTGATTGCATTAAATCGTTGAATGTCTAATTCTGAAATCATCGGCTTTCCTCCGCCAAATTGCGGTTCGTTTTTTTCAGGCCTAAGACTGTGCTCTCCCAAGCTGGGAGCTCTAGTTGGTTCAATGCTCCCTAGATTTTGTTCGGTCAATGAAAGATGTTGCTTGAAAATTTCTGGCTGTGAAAAGCCATTATAAGCAGTCCAGAAAACCATGAATAATGATAGGCCTATGGCAAAGGTGTCTATTGCGAATTCAAGAATCTCCATATGTGACAAATCCACGATAAATGTGGATATACTTAAAAAATGAATGAGGAGATTCAGCGCAAAAATGCTTTTTAACCAGGTAAGCGTTTTATTCTCCAAATCCGAATAATAATGGACTATCCTCTTATGGTGGTATTGCAATAGGCTGTAAGCATACACCAACAAAACGATCTCCAAGAAGTAAACGATTGTTTCAAAAATGGTCGTGACACCCTCTTCTAAAAACAATCCACCAGCATGTATAAGTACATTATGGAGAACACCTGGAAGAAAAAGCAAAAAGTGCCATTTCCTGATCTCCTTATTGATTGTTGCCAATAAATAGAGGAACAAAAGCGGGAGGTTAAAAAGAAAAGGCTCAACTATGAACAGCGAAACACCTAATCCTTCATTGATCTGGCATTCTGAGAGCAAATCATTCAATAAGTTACCCGCAATGCTCCAAAAAAATAGACCAAGAAAGATGTTCGCCCTTCTATTAGAAGACTTGGCAACAAGAAACACTAGACCTACTACCGTAGAATTTGAAAGAATAAATCCAGCGGAAAGAATCCAAATTAGCTCATACACTTCCATCAATCAAATCATTCATTGCTGGTGAAATCAACTTCTAATTAATTCAATTAACGGACGCAAA
>DMRV01000282.1 GCA_003456455.1 Flavobacteriales bacterium | reverse complement strand
ACATGCCAAGCGCATCCTAAAACTCCCAATGTGGTAGTTGATTTTGATGATATTTGGTAGACAGATTACTGCTCTTTATTCTTCACCATAGTTAATATGGTAGCGATAGCGCAGGTTTCGTTGTCTTGGTCGTAAACCTCCACCAACCACTTCACAATTCCCTTGCGGATGTCGTCATCATCTTTCTTCTCTTGCTGAATGCGCTCCTTGCACGTAAGTTTTACGCCAATGGTCATTCCGGGATAAACGGGTTTAGTAAAACGGGCTTCGTCAATTCCGTAGTTTAACAATACAGGACATTTTCTATTCTCTACAAACATGCCCGCTGCTTTTGACAGAATCCAATAGCCATGAGCTACGCGACCTTCAAAGAGCGTTCCGTCTAGCGAAGTGACATCTGTATGGGCATAGAAGTTATCTCCACTTACATTAGCGAAGTTGATAATGTCGGTCTCGGTAACGGTGTGCTTGTGGGTGATAAGCGTTTCTCCAATTTCCACATCTTCAAAATGCTTCATAAACGGATTAAGCAACACCTCTTTCTGCTTCGCTCCCGGCTGATAAACATTGGTAATGGCGGTTATCATACTTGGCGAGCCTTGAATAGCCGTACGCTGCATGTAATGCAGTACACCCCGCTTTCCGCCCATCTCTTCTCCTCCACCCGCACGTCCTGGTCCACCATGAACCAACAATGGCATTGGCGAACCATGACCCGTGCTTTCCTTCGCACAATCGCCATTAAGCACCAACACCCGACCATGATACGAAGCAGCGCCAAGCGCAAAATCTCGAGCCGTTTTCTCATCATTGGTAACAATAGAAGCACAAAGAGAACCTAAACCAAGCTTGGTTAAGGCAACAGCTTCGTCCAAATTCTTGTACGGAAGAATGGTGCTTACTGGGCCGAATGCTTCGATGTTGTGAACGGCTGAATTATTAAATGGATCATCATTTCGCATAAGAATTGGCGACATGAATGCGCCTTTTGAACCATCAGCACCAATAGCTTCTACTGGGTCAAGGTTTCCGAATACTATCTGATTTTCTTTTAATAGCAATTCTACTTGCTCTTTTACTTCGCGCATTTGGTCTTGTCCAGCCAAAGCACCCATTCTAACCCCTTCGGCTGTAGGCGAACCAATGGTAGTTTTCTCTAAACGTTGACCAACCGCAATCTGAACATCTTCAACTAGGTTTTCAGGAACCATAATTCTACGAATAGCAGTACATTTCTGTCCACACTTAACGGTAATTTCCTTAGCAACTTCTTTAATAAACAAATCAAATTCAGGAGTTCCTGGTACCGCATCTGGACCTAACACTGAAGAGTTTAAGCTATCCGCTTCCATATTAAATGGAACAGAATTATTAATGATGCTTGGCTTGGCTTTCAGCATTCTACCTGTTGAGGCAGAACCAGTAAATGTGACCACGTCTTGACTTTGAACGTGGTCGAGTAAATCTCCAGCGGAGCCGCAAATAAGCTGCAATGCTCCTTCAGGAACAATGCCTGAAGCAATAATATCTCGAACCATTACTTCTGTAAGGTATGAAGTTACAGTAGCGGGCTTCACAACCGCTGGAACTCCCGCTAACCAGTTAACAGCTACTTTCTCCAACATTCCCCAAATTGGGAAATTGTATGCGTTGATATGCACTGCAACGCCTTCTTTTGGCACCATAATGTGATGCCCGATGAAAGTGCCATTTTTACCTAGGGGAGCGTATTCTCCATCTACATAATGACTGTCATTTCCAAATTGTCTACGCAAGCTGGCGTTGGCAAACAAGTTGCCGATTCCACCTTCAATATCAATCCAGCTATCTATTCGGGTTGCTCCCGTTTTGTAGCTTATATCGTAGTATCGCTCCTTTCTTTCGAGCAGATACATGGCCAATGCTTTTAGCATGAGACCACGCTCTTGAAAAGTCATATTCCGCAGCACATTGCCTTTATCTCTTCCGTATTGCAAAGCAGTAGCGAAATCCAATCCTTTGGTGGTAGCAGTTGCCACAACCTCTCCCGTTACCGAGTTAAACAGCGGGGTTCCATCTCCATCTCCTTCAATCCAACTTCCCGCTAAGTAGTTCTGTAGTTTCATCAAATACGTATTTAGGCGACCAAAGATAGCAGCGTACTTAAAACAGGAAGGGCGAACATCAATGATGTTCGCCCTTCAAGATAATTTATTGCTGAATATTAATAACTCAGCACAACACTGTTCGAGTTGCCTCCAATATTCCAGCTAACCTCATAGCCATAAGCGCAAGCGGTACTGGCAGGGTTTCCACTTTGGTTAACCCCTAATTCAAGCGTAAAATCATCACCCGCTACTTCATGAATTAGTCGACCAGTGCTAAACCTCCAAAGACCACAGTAAGTATTGGAAGTAATTGCCTCCTCATATCGTGTTGTGAACGCATCTCCAAAACGATTGGTTCCCCACGAATCCATGGTTGGAACTCCGTTTAGTGTAGTATCGCCATTTACACTATATGCAAGATGGGCATTTGGTACAGCTGGATCTGCTCCATTCGGGTTCCAAGAAATCGTACTTGTTCTTGCATGGTTCCAAACCGCTGTTTGTCCATTGTCCCAAACAACATCTACATCAAAAGCTCTAGACTCATATGTGTGATCGACATTCCCTTGAATCCATCCCCACCAATCGTGACCATTTACGTTTTTAAGCGTCTTTATTCCGTTTACTTCTATTGACCTGCTGTTACTTAAAACCGTAACCTTATAATCGATAAAGGTCTGCTTCATTACTGCGCCAGCTTCTGCCCAACTCGTACCGTTAATTAACTCCACCTGAACGGCCCCCGAACGGGTTCTTGAAGGCGAAAAGCATGGCGTTACACCATCAAAATTGAAAATCAATATTCCTTGTGAAACCTGCGTGCAATCTATGGTTACACCGCACAAAGGACTAGATGCAATTCCAGAAGTACCACCTGTTTTCCCGAAGCCATCAATGTCTTTGATAGCATTATCAAGGTCATTATCCAAGCTTTCTAGTTCCGACTTATAGTTGTTATAGTCTTCGTTGAACTTCTGAACATTCGGGTCCAGTAGGTTTTTTAGAAAGCCGCATCCTGCAAGCATTCCTCCTACTACAAGAACTACTACACCTATCTTTAAAAATGAATTTTTCATGATGTATCGATTTATTATTGTTTGGTCAATCTTTTAACAAATCTTAAATCAAAAATAAGAAGGTTTTATTGTTCGCCTAATGATGAATATCAACCATAAAATTGAAATTTTATAACTCTTACAACATAAACTGTAAAGAATCAGTGTGCTTTCCAGTCTATCATTGTATAATGATTTGGGCCTTGATTCTCCTGTTCTTTTCGTTGCCAGCTGTGTCCTTCGCGCATGAAGGTCATCAGGCGTTTTACCGACTCTCTGTTGAAAACGGAATACTTGTTTTAGAATCGAAACTTGAAATTCCAGACCTACATGAAATTTTGGATAACTCAGAAATCTGCGAAGAAGACCAAGACTTCAATTGGTGTTCAGCAACTTGGTTGGCAGATCAGATAACCATTACAATTGACGGAAAAATACATGCGCTCACTTTGGAGTCCAGCGTAACGGAAGAAGGTCATTTAATCTTCACGCATTCATTGGGTTCAGAACCCCATGAAATAAATTCGATTGAAGTTAATAACACAGCATTTATAAAGGAGATTACCGATTACGAGAATATATTTCAAACCACTCTAGGCGCTAACCAAAAGGGGTTTAAAATGAATAAAGAACGAACCAAAATCAGCATAACCATTAACTAACCAATA
>DMRV01000437.1 GCA_003456455.1 Flavobacteriales bacterium | reverse complement strand
CGCTTATCCATGGTAGCCACTTCTGCTTCCACCTCTTTCATTCGCTTGCCAGCTAATTTTGCGTAAGGCAAAACCTTTTTAACATGATAGGCTAATCGGTAATACTTCTTCCGTGCCTTTTTACTTTTAAAAACTCGTTTTGCTGTTGCTTTGGCCGCTGGAAGCGACACAACTGGAATAGTATCGCCATTCAAAATAATTGCATCGTATAAGGTTCCATTTATAAACGCTGATGCCATGGTGTCGTCTGCTTCCATTTGATTCTTTTTGGCGTGTTTGCCAATAGGCAGCTTCTGCGCCAAAAGCGCAAACGGCATTAGAAGAATTAAAATGATGGCTGCAAATCGCATTTGCAAAAGGTAAGGCAATTTTCGCGCCAAGCGAGTTATGTAGTTGTCAATTCAGCCTTGTGCGGTTCGCTTTCCATTTAGAAACCGAAGCATCACTTGTGGCAGATGAAACCGCAATTTCAGTTGATTTTTCCGCGAAAACAGTCATTAAAGCAGCCACTTCTCTTTCTGCTTCATCTACTTCGTCCAACATTTCCGGTTTGAAATGGTCAGCCACAAAACCGGTGTCAAAATTTCCGGAAGCAAAAGCATCGTGCTCCATTACAAACTTGCAAAATGGCAAAGTGGTCTTCACACCCGTAATCTCATACTCATCAATAGCCCGAACCATTTTAGTGCGCGCTTCATCACGGTTTTCTGCATGAACGGCCAATTTCGCAATCATCGGGTCATAATAAATTGGAATTTCCATTCCTTCCTCAAAACCGTCATCTACTCGCACGCCTGCTCCCTGCGGACGAACATATCGCTCCAATGTTCCGATGTCTGGAAGGAAGTTGTTTTGAGGGTCTTCGGCATACACACGCGATTCAATTGCGTGACCATTTATTTTCAAATCTTCTTGCGCAAACGAAAGCTTTTCTCCTCTCGCAACGCGTATTTGCTCCTTTACTATGTCAACGCCTGAAATCATTTCCGTTACAGGGTGTTCAACCTGCAAACGGGTATTCATTTCCAAGAAATAGAAATCCAGTTTATCATCAACCAAAAACTCCACCGTGCCCGCCCCAACATAGCCACAAGCCCGTGCTACATCTTTGGCGCATTCGCCCATTTTTGTTCTTAATTCTTCAGAAACAACAGCAGAAGGCGCTTCCTCAATTACTTTTTGATGACGCCTTTGAATAGAACACTCTCTTTCAAATAAGTGAACTACATTTCCGTGCGTATCTGCTAGAATTTGAATTTCAATGTGGCGTGGCGAGTTGACAAATCGTTCGACAAACACAGCTCCATTACCAAAGGAGGATGTTGCTTCGCTAATGGCCAGATTCATTTCCTCCTCCAAGGTTTCTTCTGTATGCACGATGCGCATTCCTTTTCCACCACCCCCAGCAGACGCTTTTATCATTACCGGAAAACCAATCTCTCTGGCAGTTCTAATAGCTTCCTGCAAGTCTTCAACTGCTCCGTCCGTTCCCGGAACAAGCGGAATATTGTAACTCTTAACCGCTGCTTTAGCCGAAAGCTTATCTCCCATAATTTCCATGGAATGTGCTGACGGGCCGATTAGAATGATGCCAGCTGCTTCGAGTGAATTGGCAAAATCTGCATTTTCAGAAAGGAAGCCATAACCTGGATGAACACCATCTACGTTAAGTTCCTTACAAACCTGAATAATTTTTTCTCCAAGAAGATAACTTTGATTTGACGGTGGCGCTCCCAGACAAACGGCCTCATCGGCATAACGAACATGAAGTGCGTTCCTGTCTGCTTCGGAAAAAACAGCAACAGTTTTAATTCCCATTTCTTTTGCAGAGCGCATAATTCGCAATGCAATCTCACCTCTGTTGGCAATTAAAATCTTGTTCATTTAGCTTTTCGTGTTTACACGGGCGAAAATACTAAATGGGCTTGGCTCCTAATGCGAGCCGACTTTTAATGAAACGCGATGATTGGAAGATTTGTATGCTGCATCATTTTTTTTGTCGCACTTCTTCCGAAAAGCTTGCTAAAAAAATCACTCTTCCTTGTAACCATAGCCAACATATCAACATCCTCTTTTTCAGCAAAAGATGCTATTGCATTATTGACATCATTGTCTTCCACAAAATGTAATGAGTGTTTCACACCGTCAAAACACTCATTGAATCTGTATTTGTCCCCTCAGCATTACCAACTCCGTTTCCTTCTCCTTCAGCAACTACATTGAGTATCATTAATTCGGCATCAAACCTTCTAACCAAACTGGCAAGCTCCGCAGGAAAGACTCCTTCATTAAGTGAACTGTCATCCACAGCGAAAAGAATTTTAACTGGCACTGATAAGTCTGCCGATTCTGGCACGGCCAAAACTGGGCATGAAACCTCTTGCATTACATTAGATGCTACGCTCCCAATTAACACTTCTTTGAGGCCAGTCGCTCCTTTGGTTCCCATCACAACAAGGTCATAGTTTTCCTTTTCGTTTAAATGCCTAACCACGGTTTCTGGAACTCCCATCTCCGTCTTGGTTACTATCTGCTCGGATAGATGTGGAAACTCGCCTAATAAAACCTTCAACTCCTCCTCCAGACCTTTCTCAGACTCCTTCTGAAGAACGTCTGCGATAGAAATAAGCATCGTAGTGCCAGAGTAAGGTACCTCGTATGTATTTAGCAAAGTATATTTCACCTTGTCGCCAAAAATGCTCATCGCATAGCGTATGGCTCTTCTTGCAGTTGAAGAAAAATCAGTTGGAAGAAGAATACTTTTCATGATTATCAAAAATTAGTTTGATGTAAAAAAACGGTTGTTCCCAACACCATTCCTTGAGGGCTGTCAAGAGAAAAACTGATAAAAATCAATTAAGAACCACAGACCAAAAACGAAAAAAAACCAAATTAAAAGCCCATAAATAATAAAGAACCTTTTCAATTTTCAGCATTTGTCATTTAATCATCCAAGAACAAATAGTAACGACACTTATATTCGCAAAACAAATTTCAACTTAAAACGTTGATGATTTTAGTATTCACACCAAATGAAAACGATGATTCTTAGGAAATGCCTACCTCTCATTCTTGCCGTTGCTCCATTTTTCGCATCAGCACAAAAGCTAACATGTACAACACATGGACGCACGAACGAAATTTTGGAAAGCTCTCCAGAAAAACGTGCCTTAATTGAACAGTTAAATCGGGAAGCAGAATTGTATACCGCAGAACACTATGGTGAGCGTGCTGGTGGACTCAAAGTGATTCCAACTGTTATTCACGTAATACACAATAATGGGGCAGAAAACATATCTAAAACCTCCATTCTCAATATAATGGAATCTGTGAACACAGAACTGCGTGGGCTGAACAATACGAGTTCTGTTTCGGCAGATTTTCAAGGTTTAATTGCTGACACACAATTTGAACTAAGATTGGCAAAAATTGACGAGAGTGGTAACTGTACTGATGGAATTACACGGACCGTTTCTTCACTTACTAACGGTGCTGGAGAAAATGTGAAAGACCTTGTAAATTGGAATGATGGAAGCAGAAGATATCTTCAGGTTTGGCTCGTTGCTTCTGTTGGTAGTGGAGCAGGTGGATATACCTATCTACCTGGTAGTGTTAGCGCACGCAGTAATGGAATTATTATTAGAACGGCTCAGTTTACTAGTACACTGTCTCACGAATTTGGGCATTGGTTAAACCTGTCGCATACTTGGGGACCAACTAACGAACCTGCAGTTGCGAGCAACTGCAATTTTGATGATAATGTTTCTGACACACCAAATACAGAAGGTCAGACCAGTTGCTCTGGTTCGCGCACAACATGTGGAAGCGTAGATAATGTGGAGAATCACATGGATTATACAAGCTGTGCACGCATGTTTACGCTTGGGCAAGCATCGCGCATGCAGTCAGCTTCAAACTCATCAACTGGTGGCAGATCTACTTACTGGTCTAGTAGCAATCGTTTGGCTACAGGCACAAATGATGGTTTTACAAACAGCTGTGTACCGACAATTGCCTTTAGTCAAGACAACTCACTGGGCTGCGAAGGTTTGACGATTGATTTTGAAGACAATTCCTTTGGTGCTGATCTTGATGCGAGTTGGGATTGGGAATGGAGTTTCCCAGGAGGAACACCTTCAACTAGTGATGACCAAAATCCAACAGTCACTTACAACTCGTCTGGCACCTATGACGTCACCTTAACTATAACTAATAATGCTGGTACTGATTCTAGAACAGTACAAGATGCTGTAGTAGTTACCCCTAATGGAGGTGGTATTGCGGGAGGTTTTACTGAGAGTGTTGAAGATTCTGGATTTCCGAATAACTCAGGCAATGATAGAGATTGGTCTATTGAATCAGCTGGTGGGCTTACTTGGCAGCGTTCTAACCTTGCCTCTGTTACAGGAGATGCAAGTGTTCGCATAAACCTTAGAAATATTACTGAAGGAGACATTAACGACCTGATTAGCCCTCCTATAGATATGTCTAACGTTTCAAGTTCTGATGCAACAATGACATTTAAATATGCGCATGCTAACAGGAACTCAACAACTCATGATGAACGTTTACGCATTTACGTTTCTGATGATTGCGGAGAATCTTGGAGACTGCGATTTAACTCCTCTGGTGATGGATTAAATACTGCCGGTGGTTCAGTTTCAGGAATTTTTACCCCAGATGCTTCGGATTGGAAAGAAGAGTCGGTTTCATTATCTGTAGTGGCAGGAGAACAGCATGTTCTTGTAAAATTTGAAGCTACCAGCGACAGACAGAGTTACCTCTACATTGATGACATTAATATCAACCCGGACGCTAGTGAAGTTGGGATAGAAGAAGCTGGTGCAATTTCAGACA
>DMRV01000214.1 GCA_003456455.1 Flavobacteriales bacterium | reverse complement strand
TTTCTACCAACGGCAAAACGATGATGCACACCAGTGTTGTTCCACTTTTGCCACTTTCCTTTTCCGTTGATGTGAAAGCATTTCATGTGGTCCATAACTCCGTCATCTAGCATCAGCACAATGGGGCGCGTCACAAGTTGCGAAGCTTGCCCGCGCTGAAAACCACCTGCCGAAAGCATAAACCCTTTCCCTCTACTGTGCATTTCAGGGCTACTTCCTTTCCCATGCCCAATAAGAACAAGGCGTTCTGAAGTATAGGCATTCCAAATTTCGGTTGGCGGGCGATAATCGTATATAAGTGCAGACAATGCCTGATGATGGTTGTGCTTAATGTCTTTTACATCAAACACCCCTTTTTCGTGCTCCAAATACCATGTTTTCATCATGCTTGTAGATGCGTTATCTTCCAACGATGTGCTCTTGAATCGAGTCATCCGTCTTCTAAAAGGAGCGCTCTTTCTAAACTTATAACTGGTTTGTATATACTCCCAAACCCACGCATCCAGTACTTCTTTTGCTTTTAACTTCAGCTTATCAGAAGCTGCATAAGCATGCAGAATCAGCAATGCGCTAATGGTATAGCCTTCGTATGGTTTAGAATTGAATTCGTACTGTCCCGTGGTGTGTAACTCGTCCAAATTATTGAGTAGAAATTGCTCTAAACCGTTTGCAACATTATCGTAATTCACATCCATCTCGTTATGGTGCCACATCCATTGATTTTTGAGATACTGCGAGATGTTCGTCATCAGAATATGATTCTCCGTATCCTTCATAATTCCCATTACTTTGGGTGTTTTCTTGTGCGGCTTCCCCCCTTCTTCAATTAGAAGCGTTCGTGCAATGTGTTCTTCTGTCTTGTTCCATAAAACGATGGAATCATTGGCAAACCGATGCAGAATAGCAGCTAGAATTACGGTAGTGAAATCGTAATCTCCTTTAGGGTTGAGCTTTCCACTTGTTCCGCTGTTGCCCCACGGGATTGATTCCAGTAGATAATTATTGACAAACTCAATATCTTTTTTAGCAATCAATTTGGCTATGAGTAGCCGCTCTGGTCCGCGTTGGTCATTTTTGGTTGGTCGCACAACATCTTTATCGGCCCAATGATTTACCAGAGGGTGTGTAGCCAACTTCTGGTCTGAAATTCTATTCGGTCGTTGGGAGAATTTCGGGTAATCCGTTTTGTCAATCTTTTTATAGCTGTTTTGCCAGCTATTTCCGAAGTAATAAGCGCAGCCGTTAAGACTTAACGCAAGGAGAATAAATATCAGATATCGCATTGCTGCAAAGCTATAACCAAAACTATTTCCTTCTCAGCATATAGATCTTTACTTTGGCGGACGTCAATGGCAAGTAAGCTCGAGAACAATTCGCTACAGTTAGGAACCATGCCGGTTTTTCTAACTTCCATCGCTACCATTTTGGGAGCCATTCTGTTTTTGAGATTTGGCTACGCTGTTGCCAACATAAGCCTTTTTGGAACAATCTTATTAGTGATAGTTGCCAATCTGGTAACGGTGCCAACTGCATTGGCAGTTTCAGAAATAGCTACCAACCAAAAGGTAGAAGGCGGTGGGCTCTATCATATCATTTCTCGTTCGTTTGGATTGAACATTGGTGCCGCAATTGGAATTGCGCTGTATTTGAGTCAGGCCATCAGCATCGCCTTTTATGTGGTGGCATTCACAGAGGCGTTTTCTCCGTATATGGATCAATGGGCTGAACTTACCGGCTATCGTATTGTAGATATGCGTGCGATTGGAATTCCAACGGTAATATTGGTTTGTGCTTTGATGCTATACAAAGGTGCAGACATTGGTATAAAGTTGCTCTACTTCGTTATCGTTTTACTTACCATTTCGTTGGTGATGTTTTTTGCTGGGTCCACCGATTATCAAGGAACATACAGCGGTCTTACAGACACAATTGCGAACTCAGATGACTTCTTTAAAGTGTTTGCTATCTGTTTTCCTGCATTTACAGGAATTGCAGCGGGCATCGGGCTTTCGGGAGATTTGAAAGACCCAAAAGTTGCCATTCCACGAGGTACAATTATAGCTACGGTTGTAGGAGGTTTTGTCTACGTAGCAGTTGCTTACAAGCTTTACATATCGGCTTCACCAGATGAGTTGGGAAGCAACATGCTGGTTATGGAAAAGATTGCCCTTTGGGGACCGATTATTCCGATTGGATTGGCTGCGAGCACGCTCTCATCTGCCTTGGGGTCCATAATTATTGCACCGCGAACATTGCAAGCCATAGGAAATGACCGGATTTTTCCTTCTGATAAACTGAACGATTGGCTTTCTAAGGGAACAAAAAACAAGAACGAACCTATAAACGGAACGCTTATTACATCTGTGATTGCCTTGATTTTCGTTTCTATTGGTTCAATCAATTTTGTGGCCGAGATAATCACCATGTTCTTTATGGTGACTTACGGTGCTATTTGTCTCATTTCATTCTTGGAGCATTTTGCGGCTGATCCATCTTATCGTCCAACTTTCCGGTCTCGTTGGTACTTGTCGCTTCTTGGAGCAGTATTGAGCGTTTGGCTCATGTTCAAGATTAATACAATTTATGCTATTGCCGCCATTGCTATAATGCTCATCATCTATTTCAGTGTGACATTTTTGAGTCCTGAGAAAACCCAGATGGCCAAGGTTTTTCAAGGCGTAATCTTTCAGGTTAGTAGAAGGCTTCAGATTTTCCTACAGAAGTCTGATACTGGCGATGAGGACGACCATTGGAGACCAAGTGTTGTATGCGTAACGAGTCATTCGTTTGAGCGCTCGGCAGCATTTGATGTTTTGCGCTGGATTTCTCACAAGTACGGCTTCGGAACGTTTATACACCTGATTGAAGGATACCTTTCTAAAAAAACAAATAAGGAAGCAAAGGATGCTTTGAACCGCCTAATTACAATGGCAGACAACTCTAAGAGTAACGTTTATCTCGATACGCTTATTAGTCCGTCTTCCACATCTGCCATTGCCCAGGTTATTCAGCTGCCTGGTATTTCGGGCAAAGACAATAACATGCTGATGTTTGAATTTTCGCGCACGCAAACAGAAGATTTGGAACAAATTGTTGAGAATTATTCGA
>DMRV01000204.1:432-3311 GCA_003456455.1 Flavobacteriales bacterium | reverse complement strand
GGTTTTGAAGGTCTGAATCGTCAAGCGAGGGTTTCGCCAGTACAGTATCAACCTCGCTGACTTCCACAATATCTAATTCGTTTATAAGCCCCTTATCGCGAGCCTCAATGATATTCCTTTGATTCGTGTATCGTGTGAAGCTGTCCTTCCACTCTCGAAGTTCTGCCACTTTATCTAATAAATGCTTACGCTCTATCAATGCTGCTTCAAAGGTTTTGTATTCCTCCTTACTAAAGACTTGAATTAGATTCCCATTATCCGACTCGTGAAGCCCTTGTTCCAAATCTCTAAGAACATCCTCCTTACTACGACCTTTGTTGCGACTTGTCGTAGGGGTTTTCTGTCGCATTTGTCGCACCGATTCATTAGTGAATATATAACCCTCTAAATCTTGCGCAATCCCTTTGCTCTTGGCTATTCGCTGTACGCTTCGCTTGCTAAGTTTTAGCTTCTTACATACTTGGCTAATTGATAGCCTTGTCGCACTCTTGTCCTGTTCCATACTGTCGCTGTTTGTCGTAGCTAATATGAAGCGTTTTAAAGGTGTTTATTAAGGCTATGGGTGTTCTTTATCCACTTGGATGTGTGGACGAGAATTTAGGGCATAAAAAAGCCCCATCAAGCGGACTGCAATCCTAAGGGGCTGATTTTAGTTCATTACACACAAAGCAGATGAACAAGGTTCGGCAAATATAAAGGCTATAACATATCGTCTACACTAAGCCTTGAAATTTCTTTGTCGGTCAGGTTCTTAAAGGTTTTCCTAAAGGTTATATCGTCACCTACATAGTAACTACAATGGATTCCATCTGAATCAATAATGCACGTTACTCCGTTTGAATTGGTTGTTTGTTTGCTCATTTCTGAGGGCGGTTTAGTTCTGTGCCACGATCTGAAACCGCCTCAAAAGTTTTCACTCTAAAAGTTGGTATTAATGGCTCGTCTGAATCGTATGGGTTAAAGAATCTAATGGCTTGCCGAGTAACCTCTACCATCACTTCATTTACATTTTCCTCAGGCAGTAAGATTGAATCGTGAATTGTAGCGTAATTGATAAGTTTAAATTTCTCCCTCATTGAAGAGCCTATCCACTTGTGCCAAAAACGGCTTTCATATCTCTGCACTGCAACAGCCAATTCCTTATTGCCAATTCGCTTTTTTGTTTTTCTTAACCTCTGAAATTCGTGAGGAAAATAGTGCTTAAAGGCTTCCTCCATTTTGGTCAGTTTAGGTCTGTATTTATTGAAGAACAAATTCTTAAAAAAGTACTCCTTGAATTCATCTCTTGACTTCTTCCATTGCATACCATCCATTAAAAGTTGATAAGCATTTCCATTAAAAATTGCGTTCCTCCACATAAGGTCAATTCTAACATCATAGGAAGGTAGACTTCCTCTTCCCATAGGCTTTGGGCCATCTAAACCCCATTGGGGCTCGTATTCATTATCACTCTCAGTAGGTGTACCACCCTCTCCTATGATGTTAGAATTAGAGACTTTTCCTGAGACGTGTTCCAATAGGTATTTATGACAGAAGGTTAACTGAGAGCAAGCACCATCTAACTCTACGAATCGCTTACCATCAATGGTTTTAAGGAATGGCCGTAAATCTTTAGCAAGGTGAGCAATGGGTGTGTGCCACCTTCCACTTCGGTCTACCTTAAACATCCAATCCATTTTAATGATTCCTTCGGCTGTTTGGGTATCCTTCATTCGGCTTACTTCATATACTGACAGGATGCGGTGGGTGTGCTTTGGTGTTCCTTCTTTGTATTTGGAATTAATGAATTTGATAGCGTCCTCTACATCAATATCTATAAATGTCAGGTTCTGAAATTCGTGCTTACTGATAGCATCTTTGAGGTTTCTTTGAATGTCTTTATCTCTAAACAAATGGATTTTTCTTCGGATAGTAACCTTGTCAATTTGCTTTGCTTGAATTCCTTCCTTTAGAATGTGAGGGTTGATTTTATACTTGAACGCGTGTTCGCCAGCTCTGTAATTAAAACGCGTGATTACTTTCCCATCCATTAATGACTTTATAATCATAGGATAATACACAGAGCCGAATAACTCTTGAAGGACTTTTCCGCTTAATGATACAGGTTCGTCGAATTTGGACGAGGAACGGAGATGTTTAAGAAGTAATGTGTGAAGAGACCAATCGTATTTGTAGTGGTGGCGTTTATTGTAATTCGGCAATTTAGTTGCATCGAATCCTTTGGGTGTGTAGCAAGTTACTGTGGGATACTCAGGGAATTTCATCGTGCTTTGTGTTAGGGGCAGCTTGCAGGCTGCGGTTAGGTAAAAGTGTATCTAAAACCATCGGCTGCGTCATAGCCTGTGGCGTAGTATTCAAGAGGGTTATGTTTAAAACCAAGACTTATTAAACATCGTAGATGCTGACGCTTGTCATAGCGGACTTTTAAGGTGTTTATATCAATTCGTAGGTTGTTCATTATTAATCCCAATCCCATCTATTTTCTGCGGTTGTCTCACTGACCTTATAGGTCTCGCTGTCGACTCTTGGCAGAGCGTAAGGCAATAGCTTAGCCAATAACTCAATACGTTCTTTAGGCTGTAACTTTTCAAGCTGATATGGAAGCTGCTCCAATTCATCGCTTATCACGTTTTTTAAAGCTGTCCTTAATTCTTTGGTCAAACGATTTGGTACTCCAAGTTTGCGCCCTCCTGTCTTTTGTCCTTTCATCTAATTATCTCTATTTTATTGGTTGGCGGTTTAGTGCCCAGCATTGAACATAACCGCCTAAAAATGTTGTGTTGTTTTTGTTGTTTATGTCAGTCAGTAGTGAGGGGTTCGGACGTGGAAGCATCCGCCCCAAACTACCTTCTGAAGAAAAACACTGCACTAATCAATAT
>DMRV01000204.1:0-415 GCA_003456455.1 Flavobacteriales bacterium | reverse complement strand
AACGTTGCATCATTCACTCCACATTCTCCGTTGTTTCGGACAAAAATCATTTGGTGGGCTAACTGACCATTCATTAGGTTATTCGCTTTCTGCATTTCAGAAGCCACTTTGCGTAGCTGCTTATATATTACCACGCTTTCTCCTTCGACATATTCGGTGTTTTCCTCTTGAATTATTGCCTTGTAAGAATCTGAGACTATGACATTACCTGAAGAAACATCGAAACGTTTCAGGCCCTTGAGTCTACTTAATCCTTCGGTGAAGGCTGTATACTCAGATGCTTTACCTAAGAGGTTTGCACTCGCTGTTCTTGTAGCAGATGGATAGTCTTTTAAGGTTAGGTATTCCAAAACCTCAGGCTCTCCTGTCAATGATTCAATCTTGCACTCAATTAGTTCAGAAGCTAACTTTCTTA
>DMRV01000350.1 GCA_003456455.1 Flavobacteriales bacterium | reverse complement strand
TCGTCCCTTGTTGCCGATTTCTATATTCTACTGTTCCCGTATCTCGTATTCGAGGTGCTTTTTCAGGTTTTTAGAGCCTATGCCCGTGCACTTCATTTTGCAGTAATTGATGTAATATATCGTGAAATCCTAGTTCGAGTTCTCACCATGTCTTTGATTTTGCTCACCTATTTTGGGGTGATTGACTTTGAGCAATTCATGTGGCTTTTTGTTGGTCAGTATGGGCTGACGGCCATCGGAATGGCGGCTTATTTACTCGCCAAAAAGGAACTGCATCTAGGTTGGAAGTCTGGTTTTCTAACCCCAGAGTTGAAAAAGGACATCATTCATTATAGTGGTTTCACAATTTTATCGGGAGTGGGGTCAGTAATTCTGATAAACATTGACGTGCTTATGATTCAGCAGATGGTTGGTCTCGATCAAGTGGCATTTTATGCAGTGGCGTTTTACATTGTGGCTGTAATTAATATACCGCGTAACGCGATTGGAAACATTGCCGTACCTATCATTTCTGATGCCTGGAAGCGCAATGATATGGCAGAAATACAAAGTCTTTATGAGAAAACGGCCATCAATCAATTGCTAATTGGTGTGTTGCTCTTTATAGGGATTTGGGCCAATCACGAAACGTTATTCCACATTTTACCCGAGGAATATGCTGATGGAAAATGGGTGCTGTTTTTTGTTGGAATTGCACGACTTATAGATGTTGGTTTTGGAATAAATGGTGGTATTATGACTAACTCTCCATACTATCGGTTTGATACGTATGCGGGTTTTGCACTCATCTTTGTGACCATTGTCGCCAACCTCATTTTTATACCGCCTTATGGTATTTCCGGAGCTGCCATCGCAACAGGAATCTCATTGTTTTTTATGAATTTTTCGAGATTCATTGTGTTGAAGTGGAAGTATAATCTTAACCCGTTTTCGTACCGTACGCTGCTTGTTTTGATATTGGCGTTGGCTTCTTACGGCATTAGTACGTTTGTCCCTCAATTGGAAAATGTCTGGCTCGATTTGATTGTACGCTCAGCCGTCATATGTGCTGTTTTTATTCCATTAACCATCGCCTTAAAACTATCCGTTGATGGCAACAAGTTTCTTCAAGAAATCGTACAGAAAGTGAGGAAATGAAAGTGCTGTTTTTTACACATTGGTTTCCAACAGAAAGTAATCCGCAGGCAGGTGTGTTTATTCTGGAACAGGCAAAAGCCTTAAAGCTAGTTGGAGTAGATGTTACTATTGTACATGTACAGATTGAGGGGGGTAAAGGGGTATGCCAAAACCGAGTTTATGAAGAACAGAAAGACGGAATGCAAGTAATTCGCATCGACCTTTCTGGCAGTCTTTGGAAACTGATATACACAGTTTACCCCGTTCAGCTAATCCTTATAAAACGAGCACTAAAAAAAAACGGGTTGGACTTGAGGTCTTTCAAGCTTATCCATTCTCACGTAGTACATCCAGCGGGAGCCATTGCAAACCGATTGGCACAAGAGAACCAACTTCCGCATTACATCAGCGAGCACTGGTCAAATTTAGCGTACTATTTTAAGAAGAATCTATTTAGAAACTGGGGCAAAAGGGCGTATGCAGATGCGCAGAAAATCTTTGTTGTTTCACAATTCTTGAAAGAGAAAACGGCTGAATTTGTACCTGATAAAGGCAAGTTGAAAGTTATTCCGAATGTCGTTTCATCCACCGAATTCAAGTTTAGACAAAGTGCTGTGGGAAGTAGCTATTACTTTGTAATGGCTGCAAAATGGAATAAAGGGAAGCGTATTGTCAAGCGTCCAAAACTCTTAATAAAGGCTTTGGCGGAAGCATCGAAGTTGCTTGATAAACCAGTTATTCTAGGCATTATTGGAGATGGTGATAGAATCCCTGAACTTAAGAAGTTCTGCGCTAAAAATGATGTGCACGCACAATTTCACGGATTTCTTAAGAAGGAAATGGTGGCACGGGAGTTTCAGAAAGCCGACCTTTTTCTCCATGGTTCAGAGTACGAAACCTTTTCAGTCGTTGTAGCTGAGGCGCTCAAGTGCGGAACGCCTGTCGTGGCTTCCAATGTAGCAGCTATACCAGAACTCATTGACGAATCGAACGGGTTGCTTGTAGAGAATAAAATTCAGCCTTGGGTGGAAGGAATATGTGCCGCTGTAAAAACACCTTACGACAATCATGCGATTGCTGAATCGTACAAGAACAAGTTTGGCTACGAGGAAGTAGGGCAGAAGCTTTTATCAGCTTACAAGAGCTAAATCAATCAGCAGGAAGCCAAGTTTGAGTTCGGTACAAGAAAGAAATGTAGCCTCTTACCATTAGATTTCCTTTTTCAACCCAAAGTTTGCATCGGTAAACCTTTCCGTTTTCGGGGTCTAGAATGTCACCATCTTCGTATTCATCACCGTCTTTTTCCATGTTGCGGATAATTTCTAAGCCGACAATTGGTTTCATGTGGCGTGCATCGTCTGAAGCGCATTCTTCACAAACTGGGTCTGGTTTCTCTGGGTCAAATAACTCTAACACCTTACCGAAAAGCTTACCGCCTTCCTCATAGATTTCCACTATGGATTTCGTCTTACCAGTGTTATCATCAACTGTTTTCCATTTTCCA
>DMRV01000444.1 GCA_003456455.1 Flavobacteriales bacterium | reverse complement strand
TTTCAATATCGAAATCACTTTATAATATATAACATATTGTTGGAAGCCGAAAAAAATCGGCACCATATGTAAAAAAGGTGTATAAATTATACAATAATAAATAATATGCCTCGACGCAAAAAACAACCAGAAATCGTGAATGAGGCGGACATCGAAAAAATCCGCGCATCATTAACAAAAACCAACATCAAGCTAAAAAAAATAAGCCTAACAGAAAAACAACTATCATTATTAAAAATTATATTTGATAATGATAGCAAGATAATATTCATAAGTGGCCCTGCTGGAACCAGTAAAACCTATGTCGCAATCTATGGCGCCTTACAGCTTTACAACATGAACAATGAGCGCGGCATTACATATGTACGCACGATTGCAGAAAGTGGTGAAAAAAGTCTCGGCGCATTGCCTGGAGAAATGGCCGAAAAAATCAATCCTTATATGATGCCAATGAATGAAAAGCTAGACGAGCTTTTGATTCCTGGCCAAGCCAGTATTGTCAAGGATAAGGAGATCATCAAAGGCATGCCTATCAATTATCTTCGCGGTGCTAGCTGGAGGAACGAAATTGTGATCGCGGATGAAAGTCAGAATTTTACATTCAAGGAATTAACGACCCTAATGACCCGTCTTGGTGAGGGTAGTAAATTGATTATTTGTGGAGATCCTATGCAAAGCGACATCAATGGAAAAAGTGGGTTTGCGGATATGTATTCACTTTTTAATGATAATGAAAGCAAAGAACAGGGCATACATACATTCTATTTTGGACCAGAAGATATTAAAAGAAGCGAAATTCTTAAATATGTAATTCAAAAAATACAGAAAAAATAAGTGTAATAAAGATTATGGGCATTGACACTGGTTCATATTCTTATAACATATCGGCAAACGCCGATAACACCGCCTACCTATGGAGTGGGCATGGACTAACAGATGTCGAAAACCCAACTCTTTATTTTAGAGATGGAGATATTGTTACCCTCAGTAAGATTGGTGGCGGACACCCTCTTAAAATAACCAATGATGCAGACCAGACTTTTGTTTTAGAGTCTGGAGGCGTGCTTTTACTGGAGCCCGTCGAGGAGGGAACCTATACTTATGTATGTACCTCGCATGCAGCCATGACGGGAAAAATTTTGGTTGGAGCGAGATATCAAGGTGAGGGTCCAGACGAAGGATTTGGGACTGGTTTATTGCCCACTAGAAACTCTCCCATAAGCGTAAACCAAATTCGCACAAAAATAAATGAAATCATAACAAAAGGAGGTGTTGGCGGAGGAAAAGTTACGGTCAGCGAATCTCCTCCGGATTTTCCATCAGAGGGTAATTTATGGTATGACAGCTCTTTTGCAGCACTGTTTGCATATCTAGAGGACTATGGATGGGTTCAGACTAATGGGGCTATGGGTCGCGCTCAATCTGTTATTGTTGATGCTTCTGCACCTTCTGGTGTGCAAGAAAATGATTTTTGGTTTGACACAGTTAATAATGTTCTGAAAATTTATATTTCTGGCGCATGGTACGCTGCAGCTCAAACTACTCAAACCTCTTCTTCAGGAGGAGGTGATTCTGGGGTATCAGTAAATGTATCCGAAAGTGAGCCAACAAATCCTTGGGATGGTGATTTGTGGTTTCATCCAGATAGTGAAATTTTGAGTGTTTTTATCGGCAGCTCTAGCCTTTGGATTCCTGTAGGTTCTAGAGTATTGGTGACCAATTTAACCCCAACAAGCTCTAATTCGGGAGATTTCTGGCTAAATACCGATACCAATGTATTGTCCGTAAATAATGGCACAAGTTGGATAACCATCAACAGAACTCAAGCTCCTATTTATGGTTCAAGTAGTCGTCCAACTGACGCATTGAATGGAGACTTATTTTTTAACACAGACACTTCGCTTGTAGAAGTATATAGTAACGGACAGTGGGTATCATCTGGGGTATCTTCTTCGGTGTTTAGTGAATTAAACTCAGAACTTAATGACTTAAGCCAATCCATTGATTCAATTGGTGGAGGAGCAAGTGTTACCACCAGCGAAACTGCTCCAACCAGTCCTGCAGACGGAGATTTGTGGTTCAATGAGAGTGTGGGTAGTTTGTTTGTTTATATTGATGGTACTGGATGGGTAGAAAGTAGTCCTGGTGGTGAAAGCAGTGGCGGCGGAGCAAGTGTCACCACTGGCGAAACTGCTCCAACCAGTCCCACGAACGGAGATTTATGGTACGATACTAGTGTTGCGAAACTGTATGTTTACATTGATGGTACTGGATGGATACAAACCAATGGTGGCGGCACCAATGGTGGCGGCAGTGGAACTGTAGAGGTGTTACTGGACAATGTTGAATTTGGCGCGCGTATCGACAGCTCGCACGGGTATTATTTCACACATTCCAGTTCGGCTCCGGAGATTTTTGATGCTAGTGTGTTGAGCGCCAACCAACCGGTGCGGATTGATATAGATGTGAAGCTCAACGGCTTGGACTATTACACCGACCCCGTAACCGAGCGTGACGTGCACATCTACTGGGTGAAAATGAAATCACCCACGAGCAATACAGACACATACAAACAAGGTCAACATTATCGAGCATGTTGGCAACAACACGTGACTCTCCAACGCGTCGGTCACACGCCTGCAGCTTACGAAACTCCATATCGCTTGCACAAGGAGTTTGGAAGTATCGATTCATTTGGTCCCGTCGCGATGTTTGATGAGACGAAGTACAATCATCAGGACCCAGACACGCAGCTGGTGTATCGTATCGGAAGTGATGGTAAATTTTATGCGTTTATCCCTCGCGCATCGGATACGTTCCTAAACAATTACGGTGATGGCACCAGCGCCAGTGGGAAGATATACTACACCATGTCAGCTCGTTTGACCTATCTGTAAAATCACAGGCTTTAAAATGATAGTGTAATAATATACAATGGAATTCGGCGGAAGACAATTTACGAATCGAGGAACAACTGAGAATCCTATTTATGATCTTAGTGGTGATGGATCCGGTGGTAGCTTTGGTGATAATGTCACGAGAATCTCTGGCACGATCGACAAAGCCACCGCACCCAGACAATCCGCCAACCAAAGCAGCAACGCGCTGTGGTATGAAACTTTGACCAACATGTTGTATCTAAGTGATCCGTTGTACGATTTGTCCAGTTTTGATATCAACAATCCGGACCTGGTAACTAGCTTGGACATCCGGGTGCATGCGGCTGTCAAGGATACCCGACCGGTAGACACTTTGTCTTATGGTAGCAGGTCTGATGGCACAAGTGTGTTTGATTTGTCACTCAGAATATCCAGATATCCACGAGATCTTGGGTCCACAACCGGACAGTTTTTTCCTGTGTATATCGACTCTCATGGTCATAATGTAGGTAACCAGTTCGAATTTGAGGACGTCAATAATTCAAATCCTGCTGAATACATAAGTGTTCATAGTCGTTTTGGCAACACCCCAAGTGTGTACGAATGGAGTAATTACCAACATTATTTCAAAGGCGGGACTGACAAACATACATTTTTAACAGCAACGTTGGGACCTCATCAAACCGCCTGGCTCGAGGTGTACAGCTTGAATGGCAAGTTGCATCTAGGCATGGCCGCGAATCACGCAAACGTGTACGATTGGACCGACACCATGGAATATACTGTGGAAATCCGACCAAGCGCTGGGCCCTAATGTAGCGGGTCAGGTTGTTATTGAATAATTGTGTAATAATATAAAATGCAAATAGGATCAGTAAATTTTGAAAACAGAGGAACCGAGGAGGTTCCAATATGGTATATTCCTAGCAGTCAAGAAGGAACTGTAAAGGTTACATTATCTTCTGTTGCGCCTGTAGTTGCTTACGAGGGAGATTTTTGGTTTAATGAATCTACAGGATTGCTTTCTGTTTATAACCAATCAATAGGAAGTTGGGTACAAGCGGGCGGCAGTGGAGGAAGTATAACTGTTAGCGACAATCCGCCAACAGATCCAGCTCCAAAAGAAGGCGATCTTTGGTATGACGATGGTTCGGCTGCGTTGTATGTATATTATGCGAGCCCTATTGGCGCGTGGGTTCAAGCAAATGGTAATGGTGGAGGAGGTCAAGCCCTAAAACTCAGAGAAGCAATTGATTCAACTCTAAACGGTCCTGTAGTAATAGATCATGTAGCAAACANNAAACAAGGTAAGAATATATGAAAACGCAAATCCATATCGGGGTGGGTATATAGATCTTTCTCAGTGTTCTAATTATCAGGGTACAAATTTCATCGGTTCTGGAGGATCTTCGGGGGAATCTTCTCAAAGTCATGATGTAGGAATTCAATCATTTTATGGAGATCTTTCTTCTGTTAATTTTAATCTAACCCTTCCTTTTACTTATATAAACAACAAAAGAACTTTTCTTGTTTCTATCGTTGGCAGCTGGACAAACCAGTGCAGTTTTTCGGTTTTTTCGGAAGCAGGAAGAAGTGGTCGTATTTTTCTCGCGGT
>DMRV01000268.1 GCA_003456455.1 Flavobacteriales bacterium | reverse complement strand
TGTTTTTGACCCAACTACCAATGAAGTAATTGGAAAGTATAGAAGTAATAAAGTATCAGGGAAATACTTACTCATTCTTCCCCCACAGAATGACTATAAAATGGACGTGGGACCTCGGGAAGCGAATGGTTTCAAGTTTGACTTAGATGTACCGAAGCAAGAGTCAATCAATCCATTGCGACAGGGTATTGTGTATAATGCATCTGGCGAAAACGGAACCATCACAGTAACCAATTACTTTGATGCCACTGGCAAACCTGATTCAGTTGCCTTTGCCAAGAACCGTTCTCTGAAAGAAATTGAGAAACAAATGGTTGACATGCCTGAACCAACCGAGGTTTTAGCTTCTGCACAAAAAATCAGGGACGAGGGGAAAAAGGAAGCAGAACTCGCTTTAGCTGAGAAAGCCAAGAACGATTCGATTAAGCAAGCTGAAAAAATGGCGCTTGAAATACAGCAAAAAGCTGAAGAGGCAAAACTGCTGATAGAAAGGGCTAAGGAAGATTCGCTAAAACAAATAGCAGAATTAGCCATCCAAGAAAAAAACGATGCAGAAGAAGCTGCAAAGCAAGCCGAACTAGCAATGGCGGAAAAAGAGCGTCTAGAAGCTATTCGCAAAGTAGAAGAGAAGGCTCTCGCCCTATTAGCAGAAGAAGCAGCAGCGAAAGTGGAAAAGGCTAGACTGGACTCCCTGAAACGAGCTGAAGAAACTGCCTTGCAAGAAAAAGCTCGGATTGAAGAGGCTGCTAAAGAAGCCGAACTGGCTATAGCAGAAAAGGAACCTCTAGAGTCCATTCGCGAAGCAGAAAAGGAAGCACTGGCTATTTTAGAAAAACAAACCGCGGCAAAGACGGGAAAGGCTAAACAAGATTCTATTGAGGTATTGGTGCTTAGAAAACAAATAGCTACGGATAAACGGACTGCTGAATCTTTAGAAAAAGAACTTGTTGCCGAAGCTTTGGCCAAAGCTGCCGTGGATAGCACTCGGGAAATGGAGGAATTAGAGAAACTTAAAGCCTCGCATTTAGCCGAACGAGCAAAGCGTGACTCAACTAATCAAGCAAATAAACTTGCAGAGAAGCAAGCTCTACTGGCAAAAGCAGAAAAGGAACGCGTAGATGCTATTCGTGAAGCAAAAAAAGAAGAAGCACTCGCTTTGATAAAGGAAGAAGCAGCCGCAAAAGCGCAAAAAGATTCACTGAAACGAGCTGAAGCAATCGCTTTACAGGAAAGAGCCCAGGTTGATGAGGCTGCAAGACAGGCCGAAATAGCAATAGCAGAAAAGGAACGGCTAGCAACTATTCGCGAAGCTGAAGAGAAAGCACTCGCCTTATTGGAGGAAGAAACGAAAGCGAAAAAGGCTAGACAGGACTCCCTAAAACAGGCTGAAGAAATTGCCTCACAGGAAAAAGCCCAGATTGAAGAGGTTGCTAAAGAAGCAGAACTGGCTAAAGCAGAAAAAGAGCGTTTAGCAGCTATTAATAAAGAGGTTGAATTAGCAAAGCAACAGGCGATGCGCGATTCTTTGATTCAAGCAGAGTTAGTTGACAATGCCAAAGACGAATCGGTTTCTTACGATGAAATCTTAAAGGA
Source organism: Flavobacteriales bacterium (assembly GCA_003456455.1). GTDB lineage: Bacteria > Bacteroidota > Bacteroidia > UBA10329 > UBA10329 > UBA10329. The sequence goes on along the minus strand of DMRV01000268.1, from coordinate 10,016 downwards.
AATGGCACAAAAAGAGGCCGAAATTTTGGAAGAACAGGAAGTTCTTGGGGAGACGACATCACTAGAAAGTATTATTCCAGATTCCTCATCAACTGCAATCTTAGCCGCAATACCAGACACTGCTAAAGCGGACTTAACCAAAGAGCCTCAATCGGAAACTAAAACCCTATCTGCATCTGAGCTTTTCTTGCAAACCATTGCCAAACTAGAAGCCCAGAAAAACGCACAGGAAGAACTTGTGTCGCAAGAAAACGAGGATAGAAAAAAAGCAGAATCTGACAGAAAACTAGCACAAGCAGAAGCAGCCAAAGCTGCCGATACCACTGCGCTTAAAAACAGCTCTATAGATACACTAGGGCTTGAAGTTGCTAATAGTGAGAAAAACGTGGAGCCAAGCGATACATCTGACATAGAAACGATGTCTGTTGCTTTGAAGAGCGATGCAAACCCTGCGGAATACCTTGCTGCACTGGATAAGATAGAAAGTGAAATTGCGAAAGAGGCGGAGATAAATAAGGATAAGACATATGAGTTAAAAGAACTGAACCCAGCGCCTATCTCAAACAACAAAGAAGCAGAACCTGCTTTACAAGCTAAGGTTGATGCTGACCGCAAGGCATTAGCAGCGCATCAAAAAATTGCCGTTGAAAAAGAACGGTTGCTAAATGAGCAAATGCAGCGCGACAGGGAAGCGGTTACGTCTATTGATGAGGCTGCTGAAGTAGAACTCGCTTCAATGGAACGTGAAGTTTTAAATGAGTTGGAATCGGGCGTAGATAAAAGCGTTAAGACCGCTACGAAAGGCAGAGCAGTAACAAGCGAAGTTGAATCAACAGCGACTGAAACGAAGCCTGAAATTGCAGCAAAGATAGAGAACGCAATCACAGTTACGGAAGAAGAAACAGAAGTGACTGCTGAAAATTCCGAGGTAGATAAACAAAATGTTTCTTCTTCTGAACGGGACGTTCTGGATGCACTTGCAGCATTTGATGAAATCCTCGGTACAACCAAAGATTCTACAATGGTTGAAGAGCAAACCCAATCTGAATTTGCCACAGCGAAGAACGAAGCTCCGGGTTTATTACAGAAAGAAACCGCAGTAAAAACCGAAAAATCAAAACAGGATTCGATAAACCAAACTGAACAGATTGCCTTGCAAGAAAAAGCGAAGATTGAGGAGGCTGAGCAGCTTGCTGAGTTGGCTAAGGCAGAAAAGCGAGCGCTGGCTTTATTAGAGGGAGAAACTGCACCAAAGGCTGAAAAAGCAAAACAGGATTCGCTAAAACAAGCTGAACAAATTGTCTTGCAAAAAGAAAAAGCTAATCTTGAAGAAGCACCAAAGCAAGCCGAACTTGCTGAAGCAATAACGGAGCCCGAACTTCTAATCGAGGAAGTTGTAGAAACACCAGTATCGGAAAATGTTCCAGTGGAAATTGCCGACAACAAGCAAGAGTTAGTTCTGCCTGCAGTCGAGAACAATCAACAAGCAGAATCGAATTCCGGAGTTATTTCTAGTTCTGAAGATGGTGTTGGAGAAATTCCTTTCATGACTGCTGCTTTGAGGGATTACGGAACACGCAGCAAGCCTTCCTTTGATGAAATTGAGAACCCTTCCATGAGAAGAATGATTAAGAGAATGCGTTCCGAAGATATTGGTCGCATTGCTGTTCTTAAAAACATGAAGAATGACTGGGTGGATGCAGGGAAATCCGCAGAATCATTAAAAAACATCAAGGAAAATATCAGAAATAAAGACGTACTGGAAACAGTTGCTTCTGCGCCTTCTAGAGAAGAATATGTGCGGGCACCATTTGACAAGAATACACTCCGTAAACGCAAGGATGTGCATTACAAACTGGAATTAGGGATAAGCACTTCTGGTGTATCAGAAACCATCTCGGAAACAATGACTCCGGAACAGGCCATTTCTTTTGTCATGCCAGAATTTGACTTACAAACTGGTTACTACCAAACATTGGCCGATGCAGAATCCGATTACAAGGAATACCGAAGTAGAGGATTTGAAACCGTTAGAATTGTTCCTTATTTAAAAAATGAGCCCGTTCGGTTGTCTGACGTTGCGGAAGCCCCGTTCATCGATTAATATTCTTATCTCGTCAGCGAAAAGTATATCTTCGTATCAGATTAAAAAATGAAGTTCGACCCACTGGCAAATTTAGACCTCGAAGTTGAGTTCCAAGAGGAACTTGACCAACTGGTGCAAGCACCTAAAACGTTGGTTATTCACAACGATGATTTTCATTCTTTCGATTTTGTGATTGAAACATTAATTGAAGTTTGTGGGCATGAGCCATTGCAGGCAGAGCAATGCACTTTCATCATTCACTACAGCGGAAAGTGTGCTGTAAAAACGGATATGTTCAGCAAGCTTCAACCCGTTTGGGCACAGGTAATTAACCTCGGTCTTACGGCAACAATCGAAGATATTCCTAAGCTAGCCAAATGATAACAGGAGTAGTAATTGCGCTTCTACTTCTCGGCATTTTACTTTTACTTCTCGAAATTTTATTTGTACCCGGAACAACCATCGTTGGTGTTGGTGGTATCATTCTGCTGGCAATTGGAATTTACCTTGCCTATGATTTTATTGGGACAACTGCCGGACACCTTTCACTAGCATCTAGTGTAGCCGTTATTTTTCTCGCACTCATTGTCTTGTTAAAAGGGCAAACGTGGAAGCGAATGGCACTGGAAACCAACGTTGAGGGAAAAGGTGTTGAGCAACTGGAAAAGTTAGTCTTTGTTGGTGATAGAGGAAAAACTATTAGTAGATTGAACCCAGTTGGCAAAGCATTGTTTGGCGAGAAGATTTTTGAAGTTTCTACAACAGGCGAGTTTGTTGACGAAGACGTAAACATCGAAGTTGTAAAACTTGACCAGAATAGAATTAAAGTAAAAACCGTTTAAAAAGACCATTATGGCATTACCCATTTTAATTGCATTAGTCGTATTCTCCGTAGTCATTCTATGGCTCTTTTTCTATTATGTTCCACTTGGCTTGTGGATTACCGCCATTTTCTCTGGTGTACCAATTGGTATTGGAGCGCTGATAGGAATGCGATTGAGAAAGGTACCGCCTACGGTTATTGTAAATGCCATGATTAGTGCGACCAAGGCTGGTCTCACTGTTGACCGTGACGCTCTGGAAGCACATTACCTAGCTGGAGGAAGCGTGCAGAACGTAACGTTCGCCCTTATATCTGCTGACAAGGCAAATATTCCGTTAGATTTTAACATGGCTACTGCCATTGACCTTGCTGGTCGAGACGTATTGCAGGCGGTACAAATGTCTGTTAACCCTAAAGTGATTGATACACCACCCGTAACGGCAGTGGCAAAAGATGGTATTCAGCTGATTGCCAAAGCACGAATTACTGTACGTGCCAATATTGCACAATTAGTAGGTGGTGCAGGCGAAGACACCATTCTTGCCCGTGTTGGTGAGGGTGTGGTATCGTCTATTGGTTCTGCAGAATCACATAAGAAAGTACTTGAAAACCCAGATTCAATCTCAAAGGTTGTTTTGTCAAGAGGATTGGATTCTGGAACAGCTTTCGAGATACTTTCTATTGACATTGCGGATGTTGACATAGGCAAGAATATTGGAGCTGAATTGCAGATGGACCAAGCGGAAGCGGATAAGAATATCGCGCAAGCCAAGGCTGAGGAAAGAAGAGCCATGGCTGTTGCCTTTGAACAAGAGATGAAGGCGAAAGCGCAAGAAGCACGTGCAAAGGTTATTGAGGCCGAAGTTCAGATTCCTCAAGCCATGGCAGAGGCTTTTAGAAACGGCAACCTTGGTATTATGGACTACTACAAATTCGACAACATTAAGGCTGATACAGATATGAGAAGCTCTATTGCTAAGCCGGGTGGAAAAGGTTCTGGAAAGACCTCGAAGTAAATTCGAATTCTATTGAACAGAAAAGGCGCGGTGATATCACCGCGCCTTTTCTGTTCATAACTGTAAGGTTTTAAAACCCCGTATTGATTAATCGATTAATACGCCAGTAGCTTCAAAAGTGATTGCTAATTCTGGTTCTGTAATGGCATCAATTTCTTCTTGGGTTGCATTCCCATCTTCAGCTAAATGCTTCAAGAAATCAACGTCAATTGTATCGTACGTTGCCACTCCTTTCATAGTCATGGTACTACCTGCTGCATCCAACGGAACAAAGAATCCATAATCTTTAAAGGATACACGCATTGATTCACCATCGGCAGTTGTCACTTTCATCCAGCAACCTTTTTTCTGACAACATTCTTCAATTTGTCCCTTAATTACGAACTCATTAGCCGAAGAGTCAGACATCAACCCAGCAATATCACCAGCAGAAATAGCTTCTGTCATTTCAAACTCTTCTCCGTACCAACCTGCGTTAGTTTGTTCGGTTGTTTCGGTTGACGCTGAATCGGCATGTTCGTGGTTTTGCGATCCGCAAGAAGCGAATAATACGATAGCAAATAGGGACAATAGATATTTCATGTTTGTTTTTTAAAATTTCGCGGCAAATGTAGGGTTCTTGCAAGAATTGGTGCGTGCTATCCCACACGCAACTTTACTATCTTGCCCCATATCCATTTATTATGACCAGCGAAAAGAAACCATCATTACTACAGTCTTTTATTCCACTGATTTTTTTGGTGAGTTTACTGGGAATGAACGTTGCCTTTTATGGCGATGACTCTCTGGGTGGAGCAAACCAAATGGCGTTGCTTTTTTCTGCTGGTGTAGCGGGAGTTGTAGCCATGGTACTTGGTCAAAAATGGGACACATTATTTGATGGCGTCATCTCAAGTATTGGCAGTGCTTTGCCTGCGCTCATTATCTTGTTAATGATTGGCGCCTTAGCCGGAACGTGGCTTATTAGTGGCGTTGTTCCTGCAATGATTTATTATGGATTGGAAATTCTTAATCCGACCATATTCCTTTTTGCTACATGTATTATTTGTTCCATTGTTTCTGTAGCTACTGGTAGCTCGTGGACCACCGTTGCAACTGTTGGTGTAGCGTTAATGGGAATTGGTAGAATCCTAGGTTTTGGTGACGGAATGATTGCTGGTGCAATTATCTCTGGATCGTATTTTGGAGATAAAATGTCTCCACTTTCTGACACAACTAACCTTGCTCCAGCCATGGCTGGAACCGATTTATTCACACACATCAAGCACATGATGTGGACAACATTTCCTTCTATTACAATTGCCGCATTAATGTTTCTGGTTCTCGGTTTTACTTCTGGTTCTGGTGCTGATGTGGAAGGAGTAGAATCCCTACAAGCGGCAATCGCATCCAAGTTTAATATCAGTCTGGGTTTGTTTTTAGTTCCCGTGGCTGTTATTGCTCTTATAGTTAAAAAGGTGCCGGCCGCACCAGCCTTGCTAATTGGAGCCCTCATTGGCGGAATTACTGCAATTGCTTTTCAACCACAGATTATTGAGTCACTGGCCACCGAAGGTGTTGGCTACGGACAAGCCGCGTACATGGCTATGATTGATGCCATGACTACGGATGTGGCTATTGTAACAGGAGATGCGGCCGCAGATGATTTGCTTAGTTCAGGCGGAATGAATGGTATGCTTGGTACCATTTGGTTAATTATTTGTGCCATGATTTTTGGCGGTATTATGGAAGCCAGCGGAATGCTAGAGCGCATTGCTCAAACTATTCTGCATCTAGCTAAAAGCACGGGTTCTTTAATTGCTTCTACAGCCGGAACGTGTATGGTATTTAACGTGACAGCATCTGACCAATACTTGGCTATCGTTGTTCCAGGACGAATGTTTGCCAAAGAGTATGAAAAGCGAGGTTTAGCTGGTGAAAATCTGAGCCGAACGCTAGAAGATAGCGGTACAGTTACATCAGCCTTGGTGCCCTGGAATACGTGCGGTGCATATCATGCTGGTGTACTTGGTGTTGCAACAGGAACGTATTTGCCCTTTGCATTCTTTAATATCATCAGCCCAATTATGACCATATTCTATGGCTATATGGGATGGAAGATTACGAAATTGGTAAAGAAGGATTAAGCGGGTTTCTTATCCTGGAACACTCACTTTCAAACTGAAGTAGGTGACTGTATCGTCTAGGTCTTGAAAGCAGAAACCGAGTTCATTCCCTGACTTCTTCTTCATGTCAATAAGTCCAAGACCAGCTCCACCTTTGGTAGAAAATTTCACTACTGTTTGTTTCATTATAACCCCGTAGAGGAATTTAACTTCTTCCTCATTCAAGCTATTAATTTTCAAAATCTTATCCTCAAGAACCGCTTTTTCGTCTTGTGCAACTAAGTTACCAATCGTAATAGTGATGAATTCATCACTTTTAGCAACGATAAAAAGGGGAGATATGTCGTAATCTCGTTTTCCGTTCTGATAGGAATGAAGTTGCAAGTTTTGTAGCGTTTCAATTGCAATATTCACAATCTTACGCTTGTTCTGTCTGCTTACGTTAAGAGACTCTAGTATTTCTTCAATCTGCGGAAGCGTTTGTAGAAGTATTTTCTTGTCCACTGCCCCTTCATATTCCAAGAGGATAGCTTCATTCTCAATTAGAGCATACTTATTTATTCCTTCAGCCATTCCGTTTCGCAGCTTTGAAGCTAGAAAAAATATGGTGCATGACGACACCGCTGGGTTAGGTACGGGGATAACATGCTATTTGTTACTTCATTTTACTCATCCTCCTATTTACGACATGACTACCTGTTTGCAGGCTGAATATATAAAGTCCTGAACTAACTTCTGGAACGTTGATTTCCATATAGTTAAGTCCTCTTGGGGCTTTTCCAAAATCTTCACTTAACACGACTTTTCCAGAAATATCGGTCAACTGAATTCGGACGGTTTCAGACTCAAACAAATTAAACTGAACCACAAACTTTTCGACAAAAGGATTGGGGTAGGCACTAACTATTACTGGGTTTAAGTCTTGTTCTTTAACACCAACGCCCTCCTCATTAAGACCCGGAGCTAAAGGAGGGTACATGCCTGCTGGTGCCGCAGCGTTTGCTTGAGTTAAGTGATTATCACCGTCATTTGTAAGCCAACCTGCCCCCCATGTTGAGCCGTTGTATGAAGCATTGGTTACTTCCGTTACGTAATACCAATCCGACTGTGCCGCAGCAGGTGTCAAATCAAGAATCATGTATCCATTTTGATCTAAATCTGCGTATTTAATGTGTGGATTCAGACCTTGAATAATATTTGAAGGAAGTGGAATTGGAAGGCCTGGAGAGGTAATACTTGTTACCACAAACTCAACAGCAACAGAACCTGCTCCCGTATTCGAATCGTAATTATCTCCCGGAAGATCGTTCCCCCAAGAAGTATGAATATCTCCAGTTAGAACAACGGCATTATCTATAGAGTTAGAAACTAAGTGCGTAAAAAGACTATCTCGTTCAGCAGGGTATCCATCCCATTGATCATCATTTACGGGAATTCCGAATGCTAAAAGCGGTGCTATCATCACCTGCTGTCCAATAATTTTCCATTGCGCTGTAGAATTGCTCAAATTATCATACAGCCATTGACGCTGTTCGTAACCAAGCAGATTCCTATCGTTATCTGCTCCAGCACCTTGCTCATCTCGTCCTTCAAGTCTGGTATCCAACATTTCCAAATCGGCTAAATCCCCAAAACTGAAATCGCGGTATCTTCTCTCAGGATTATTAGCATCTGGAAGTCTTGTTGGCAACCATTCCCTATTTGCCTGAATGGCATGCGCTTTTCTATCAACCCATAACCCTTCCGATCCTTCGGTGTGATTTCCAGCACCATCCATGTACGAGTTATTAGCTGTTTCATGGTCATCCCAAATAACTATAAAAGGATACTGTTGGTGGGCAGCACGCAAATCTGGATCTAACCTGTAATGCGAGTAGCGCATGCGATAATCACTCAAATCAATAATCTCATTTGCTGGCTCGTTGGTACGACCAGCAATGTTTGACGAATAACCACCCGCGTCATATTCATAGATATAATCACCTAAATGGAGAATGCAATCCATATCATTTCTGGTTGCCATATCTCTGTAAGCGTGGTAATAACCGTGCTCGTAGCTCTGACAAGAGACAACTCCAAATCGTAAGTGATCAACACCTCCAGTTGGTGCGGTTCGTGTCCTTCCAATTAAAGAACGCACGCCATTGTGCTCAAAATCATAGTAGTACCATGTGTCAGACGATAGACCAGTAACATCAACGTTCACCGTCCAATCAATGGTAGAATCTGTAGTTTCCATGCCACTTGCCACAACATTTGTAAAAAGGGTATCGGTAGCCATTCTCCAGTTTACGTCAACTTCGGAGGTAGTGCTTAACGTAATTCTCGTCCAAATAACAACCGCATCTGCAACCGGGTCACCCGAAGCAACGCCATGGTAAAACGGCTCCAATGCTGGATCCAATGCATTTCTGACATTATCGGTTGGAACAACATCGTTCTGTGCAAATACAGCAACTGATAAAAAGGTAATTATTAAGGTTAATATGTGCTTCATGGAGAGAATATTTATGTGGTTTAAAAGTATGAGAATACATGGTTTCTCAAGTGTCATTTCTTGTACACATTTAGTGTGTTGCAAATTGACTAATTTGGTGTTTGAACATCAACTTAAAATAAAACGCAAATGAGCAAGCCAGAAACACCACAAAAAGCACCGTACGTAGAAGACCTTGAACCAGGCGTTTATGCCTGGTGTTCGTGCGGGAAAAGCACCAAACAACCGTATTGCGATGGTTCACATAAAGGAACCGACTTCTCGCCTGTAATAGAGAAGCTGACTGAAGCAAAAAAAGTAGCATGGTGCGGTTGTAAGCAAACTGGCGGTAAGCCCTATTGCGATGGCTCGCACGCTAAACTATAAGCAGATAAATCTTAAAAAATGGACGGCCTCTGATGATTTCCCATCAGAGGCCGTTTTTGCAAACCCGTAAGCCAGATCCTGTTTTAGCTCACCATTTATCTACGCAACCTACCCATCAGGAAAGAGCGAGCAGCCCTTAAATCCTGACCTATTTGGTCTTGCAGCCCGCAAGGTTTGTCCCATTCCAATGTCGCCACCGAAACGCGTGAGCTCTTACCTCACATTTTCACCCTTACTCCAATAAATTGGAGCGGTTATTTTCTGTGACACTTGCTGTTGCTAAAGAATTTCTTCCTTAACACCCACATTTACATGCGGTACGGTGCTCTGTGCTGTCTGGACTTTCCTCTCCCGAAAGAGCGGTGAGCCGATTTGCATTGCAAAGTTAATGTTTGGGCGTTACCCCGAAAAGCTCCGTAAACTCCGCAGTCGCGGTCAGGCTTTTCGCTAAATCTTTTCTTCGTTCCTCAAAAAGGATATCGCTGCAATCCTTAACGCGATGCTTCTAGCCAACTATCCATTCAAACGAACAACCGTGGCCCCAACTCCATATTTATGGAATGCACCATCTTCAAACGTAAGATTGTATTCCTTCAATTCGGCACAAATAGCCTCTTTCAAACGACCAGTTCCAACACCATGAATAAAAGTTATTTGAACATATCTATGCGTCAATGCATAGTTCAACCTCTGCTCAAAGTGTCGCATTTGAGTAAGGAATTTTTCGTGGTCGGGCATGTCGTGCGGGTCGTTACCAAGAATCGAATCTAAGTGTAAATCCACTTCCTCTTCTAACGTTGGTAAAGATGGTTTTTGCACTTGTTTGATTGTACTTTCCCGCCCAGTCTTGAAACTTGGGGAAACCACAGCTTTTTCATTCTCAACAGGAACAGCAATTGCCGGGTTTTCCAATCCCAGATAACTTAGATAATTACCAGCTTTCACAAAACGTGTTGCCTTAATTTTTAATGCACACGAAATAGGTTTTCTGTTCTCATATCCAGTCTTACCAAAAAAGAGAACATCAACGCGCAAATTACCCACAGAACCAACGTCTTGCCTTCTCAAAGATTGAACAAGTTCTTCCGAATCAGGGACGATTTCTCCACTAAAAAGGCTGAAC
>DMRV01000073.1 GCA_003456455.1 Flavobacteriales bacterium | reverse complement strand
TCTGGCTATTCGCGCGCACCAATTTATGAGGATAGTCTCGATAAAATTGTAGGCATTATTCACATTAAAGACTTGTTGCCGCACATCGATGAGGTTGATGGGTTTGATTGGCAAAGCCTTATGCGTACGCCATTTTTTGTTCCAGAAAGCAAAATGATTGATGATTTGCTTGAAGAATTTCGTGAGAAAAAGGTTCACTTGGCAATAGTTGTAGATGAATACGGTGGGTGCGAAGGTTTGGTGACTTTAGAAGATATTATTGAAGAAATTGTAGGAGATATTTCTGATGAGTTTGATGATGATGAAGTGGTTTATTCCAAATTGGACGATGACAATTTTGTGTTTGAGGGAAAAACGAATCTCAAGCAATTCTATCGTGTCATTAAAATTGATGGCGAACAGTTTGAGAAGAACAAGGGTGAAGCAGACACGCTTGCAGGTTTCATTTTAGAACAAGCTGGTAAAATTCCCGGCAAAGACCAGAAAGTGAGTTTTGAGAATTACGAATTCACGATTGAAAGCGTGGATAAAAGGCGCATCAAACGAGTGAAAGTTACACGTTTGCAAACTGAAGAAGAGGAAACAGAATGAGAAACGTGGTTTTTGTAATTCTACTTTTTTCGGTGGTCGGATTGGCTTCTTGTAACCAAGACTATACGCCAAAGCCGCGAGGGTATGTGCGCATTGCTCTACCAAAAAAGGAGTATGTTGCAATTGAAACTAGCTGTCCGTATTCGTTTGAAACGGCTACTTATTCTGTCTTTAAACCAGATACGCGCGTACAGTCAGATTCTTGCTGGTTTAATATCGAGTATCCACAGTTTAAGGCGCAGTTGTACTTCAGTTACAAGCCGATTAATGGCAATTTAGCTGAGTACTTGGAGGATTCCAGAGAGTTGACCAACAAGCATATCAGCAAGGCTTCTGGAATTGACGAAACACGCATAATAATAGATGAAAGGCGCGTATATGGGCTGCTTTATTCAGTTGGGGGAAGTCGTGCAGCTTCTCCAGTTCAATTTCATTTAACCGATAGTACCAATCATTTTCTTAGAGGAGCATTGTATTTCAATGTGACTCCAAACAATGATTCGCTTGCGCCTGTCATCGATTTTTTAAGAGATGATGTGTTACACCTGATTGAAACGCTTAACTGGCAATCATAGATCCAGTTTGAATCCGTGTTTTTCTTCCTAAAACCGAATACAAATAAACCTGAGCTCCAAAAATGAGACAGGATAGAAAAAGGTGTAGTGGCTGCGCCCAAGATGGCACAGAAAAGTATGCCATGACAATTCCAGATATGGTGGCTATACCCACAAAAATAGCTAGGTAAATAGATGCTCTAAACACCGCATGATAATGATTCAGGTATTTGAAAACCTGATAGCAGAGCCATGAATTACCAAACAATAGAAGAAGAGAGAAAGACCGGTGTACTTTGAAAACCCAATCGAGCTGTTCAATCCAAAGTTCTCTTTGAGTGTGGGCCAAGCTTTTTGCAATCACATCAATCTGTTGTCGCACTTGTGTTCCTAGTAACACTTGAATAAGAGTTAGCCCAATAAGAACTGCCAAGGCGTAGCGCATGGTATTACCCATGCTGAGTGTTGGCAAAGCGCGCAATCCGGATGCGGTTTTTACATAGAGATACACCAGCCCTGTAATAACCAAAAATGCCAAAAGCATGTGTGCGGTCAGAACGCCAGGAAGTAGATTGGTGGAAACAACCACCGACCCCATCCAACCTTGAAAACCAGTAACTATTATAATTCCGAATAAAATTAACGGAATGCTCCGTTTCGTCTTCCAATGAACCAGTGAAGCCCACAATGCTACAAGTAGAAACAGCCCAAGCAAAGCACCAGCTAAACGATTCACATACTCTATCCAAGTTCGTTGCCATATGAAATTCGTTTCCTCATAAATGCTAGGGTCGCTGCTGATTTGGTCCGCTAATTCGGTCCAGCCAAGTGGCCTAATCATTTTGGCTAACTTTTCATTTTTTAGCCTGCGGACTTCTATGTAATGTTCTTTATAGTCATTTGGAAGTTCGGTAATGCTGGTAGGAGGGATGTAGCTTCCAAAGCATTTAGGCCAATCGGGACAACCCATTCCCGAACCTGTCATACGAACAACTGCTCCTGCAAGTATTACTAAATATGTACAGAAGATGGAAGCTTTAATTAGGCTTCTAAAACGATTCTCTTTCTTAAGATTAGCAGAAATGGCCATTGTCGGTAAAGCTACCAAATAGGTGTTTGTGATAATGACAAAAGGACGGCAATTGCCGTCCTTTTGTCAATTAATGTTTTTCGAAAATTAGTGTCCGAATTCAGAAATAAACTTAATCCTCACCAAGCGAATTTCTTCCTCAGAATAATCATCCTCTCCAAGTTCAACAAGAGCGGCCTCCAAACTGTCCGTTTCAGCTTCTTCCTGAAAGTATTCGTAGATGTCGTCTTGCTTGTCTTCATCAACTTCTTCGTTAATGTAGTAGTCAAGATTTACCTTGGTTCCAGAACTAACGATATGTTCAATCTCTGTTAGGAGGTCGTCCATTTTTAATTTTTTGGCGTCAGCAATATCCTGTAAATCCATTTTACGGTCAATACTCTGAATGATATAGACCTTATTGCTGGATTTGTTGACAACGGTTTTTACAACCATGTCTTGCTCTCTCTCAATCTCATTCTCTTCAACATACTCCTGAATGAGTTCTAAGAACGG
>DMRV01000274.1:1488-3434 GCA_003456455.1 Flavobacteriales bacterium | reverse complement strand
CAATTTGTTCTTCTCCGTAAATTGCTCCTGTATACAGGTTTAGAGAAGCGTTTAAAAACTTGGTAACCCGCTGTGTAATGCTTAATTGATAGCCGAATTGTGTAAAACCCGAAGGTCCAGCAGAACCAAGTTTTACATCCGAAAATGAATTGTTGATTCCAAAATTGATGCTAATAGTTGGAAGTGGAATCATCACGTTGTCTTTTGCAAGAAGCGTATCGGAACCGGTTTGCGCTATTACCAGATTAGCGGCAAAGAGTAGGAGGGCAACAAAGGAGCTTTTTACAACGGACATTTCTTACGAAACTGAAATGTTAAGGTAAAAAATAACCCGGGTTTTATGGCCCGGGTTATTTTTAAGTTCAAAAAGAGAAGATTATTGACCTGCAATATCCAATGCTTCTTTTACGTGAATTCTAACTCCATCATTGTAGGCAGTTACAAATGGACCTTCAACACTGTTGTTATCTCTTAGTTCGTTGCTGAATGTTTTAGCCGGACGGTAAGAACCAAATTCACCAACTACATACTTGAAAAGACCTTCGTGCTCCTCAATTACGATAGCATCTGAAATTCCGTACTTATTGACGAAGAAAGAAGGATCTACTTGACTAGGACCAGCTGCAACTTGAACTCTAAATACCAAGCCTGCTTTTGACTTCATCATAGCATCGTTATAGTCTGCTACAGGTTCAACAGTTTTTGCAGGAGCTGGAGTTGCTTCAACTACTTCTTCTACAGCTTCCACAACTTCCTCCGCAATCTCTTCTACTGCTTCAACAATCGGTTCAGCCACTTCTTCCACTACTTCAGTTACTTCTTCAACTGCAGCAACCTCTTCGGTTTCTTCAGCAGAAGCAGCCTCTTTTCTTGCAGTTTCGGCTGCATCTTCCTTGGCTTGCTGGTCGGCAAGAATTTTATCCATAGCGGCTTGATTTGCGGCATCTGCTTGGTTCGCACCTACACTAATTATATCCTTGGGGATAACGTATTTTTCCGTTTCGTTATCTTGGATGTAAGCAAAGGTTCCTTCAATAATTTGGTTTCCACTTAATGAAGCGTCAACATTCACCTTGTAAGAAACTTGGAAATTATTATTTGGAAGGGCCATCCAAAGGAATTTTACTTTTTGATCTTTGAATGAGAAGGTGGCATTAGCTGATTCTCCTTGTTCAGCGCTAAATCCTGGAGGCAAGTTTTGCTGAAGTTTGGCGAAGCCAGAAACGTCTCCTTTAGCTACATCTAACTCCACAGTAAAACTTCCTCCTGGAGCTACCGTTGCTGGTAACGTTGTGTTTACTGAAACTTGGGCCATTAAGCTTCCTGAAAATAGGACAGTGGCAAATGCTGAAAAAATGGTCGATCTCTTGATCATGCTTTTGGTTTTAAAGTAAAATAAGATTGAAAGTTATTGTTTTTTGTTATTGTTCAAAGAAGAAGTCAATTAGTCCATTGATGTAACTGGCGTTAACATTTAATTCTCCTTCGAAAAACTTGTCTATTGCTTCATATACTTCACTAACAGATATGGTTCCATCACCGTTGTAATCAACCTTTGCGTAAGGGGAAGCATTCATAATCTCGGCTTGCAGGTCTTCTTGGTCTTCCTTGCTGGCTTTGTTAGATCCGTAAACTTTTTTCATGTCCGGATAAACCGCAAACATTTTTGCTCGTTCAGTAGCCAATGTATCATCTTCTGTGATTGAAATCATATCATCAGTAAGACCAACACCCTCTTTGTTCACATTAAGCTCTGGGTTTGTGTTTGCTTCAGCATCAGAAGGGTCATCAACACCATCAGCATCTTCATCTGTAGCGCAACCACGTTCATCTACAGTTACACCAGAAGGTGTTTCTGGGCAGTAATCTGCTATGTCTTTTACACCATCACCATCAGAATCTGAATCAGCATCCATGGCAAAGAATTCCGTTTCGTCATAATACTT
>DMRV01000274.1:1223-1456 GCA_003456455.1 Flavobacteriales bacterium | reverse complement strand
TCAATCTTGTTTCCTACACGACCTTCAACTCCTTCCTTCGTAAAGTTGTCGATGAGATCTGTAAAGGCATACGAGAACGTTGAAGACAACCGAATTGCAGAACGTGGTGAAACTTTGAAATGCAAGCCGAACGTGATAGGAATTGTAACTGCAAACTGTGCATAGTCGCCTAAGCTATCAAGGTTAGCTTTTCTAAGATCCGTTTCGTACACATAATCGGCACGGAGTGGATC
>DMRV01000274.1:283-1119 GCA_003456455.1 Flavobacteriales bacterium | reverse complement strand
CCCACAGAGATGTAAGGATTTAGAAATCTGTTTGGAGGAAGAATTCCTGCAAAATTGTAGCTAGCGTGAACATTGAATGAAATAATGTCCGTACTGAAGTTTCGATTGTTTTCAAGTGAACGTTCGCGAGCAGATATCTTACCATAAGCAACATCAAATCGCAGACCGAAAGAGGGAGAGAAGTTCTTGATTACGCTTGCCTGAAATCCATAGTTATTAATAAGTGGATTGGTTCTTCCGTTGTTGTTTACCTCTCCAATGTAATTGAATACACCAGCACCAATCCCAATAATGGGTTTGTAAATAGTGTTTGCGGCATTCCATGCCTTGCGCTGGGCGCGAGTCGAATCTTTGAGGGCTTTTGATGCAGCCTTGGATTCTTCAGAATTAAAAGCAGCGTTAGAACTGTCGTCTTGTGCAAACACCGCAGTGCTGAATACAGCACAAACTACAAAGGAGAGAAGTCTGATTAACATCGGTTCTTATTGATCGAAGAAGAAATCGATTAAGTCATGCAGTTTGGCAGCTGAGAAATCTAGTTCGCCTTCGAAGAAAGCGTCAATTGCCCACGTAATCTCATCTGTTGAGATAAAGCCATCGCTATTTCTATCAACTACAACGAAATCGCCTAGTTCTTTAGAAGTATCTTCTTCTTTCGGCTTGTCAAACGAATAATAGCTACCAACCTTAGGCCTTTCCATACTTGGATAAGCTTCATAAACAATGCTGTGCGCAAGTGCATTGGTATCAGGAAGAACGATAAAGTCAGGGTCAATGGTAATTCCGTTGACATCAACCAATGCCGAATCCGCAGAACTTTCTTCATCGCGATAATC
>DMRV01000274.1:0-128 GCA_003456455.1 Flavobacteriales bacterium | reverse complement strand
GCAGCAATGTGGTAAGCAAATCCAATAGAAGTGTATAGAAAGTGATCTGTCTTGTTACCGTTCTTGTACGCGTCAAGGTGGTCACTTAAACTAAAGTAATACGTAGCGCTTACATCGGCATGGAACTT
>DMRV01000379.1:1210-8666 GCA_003456455.1 Flavobacteriales bacterium | reverse complement strand
TCGTCATCGTATTGTCCTGATTTTACAGCCCATAGAAAAGCAGCCAGAAATCCGACTGCGACTATGATACTGAGGGCTATGAGTAGAAAAATAACTTCCATGATGGTTTCACAAAGAAATTACTGCGACTATACATAACAAGTGAGTGCGGTCACAGTCAAAACTGACATTGGTCACTCTAAATGTTTTTTAGGTGTAGTCTAACTAAGATGCTAGAGCTTACTGTTGTGAAAAGCACAATTGAGACCGAACTGAGCGGCATAAGAATAGCCGCAATTACGGGGGATAACAGCCCTTGAACAGCTACGGTAACACCAATAATGTTGTAGATAAGCGAAAGCGCAAACGCTGCCATTACAATTAGTCGAGCTTGCTTTGCTAACTTGATTAATTGCGGTAATTTTTCAAACGATTCTGCCGTTAGAATGCCATCACTGGCAGGCGTAAACTGTGTGTTGTCTTCGGCAATGGAGATTCCGAAATGTGCTTCGCGAAGCGCACCTGCATCATTCAGGCCATCGCCCACCATTAGAACTTTGCTATTGCCATCAGATTGCTTGTCCATTATCCAAGCTTTCTTCTCATGCGGATCCATGTTAAACTGCATGTTGTTTGCATCAAAACCTGCAATAAGCTCATTATTCAAGGCTATTGCCTCCGTATCGTTATCGCCAGATAAAAGTGATAACCCATGCTCATGTTGGATCGAATGAACTACTTGTTTCAATCCTGGTCGGTAACTATTTGAAAAATCAACCCTAGCGTGCAAACGACCATCTATTAAAATGGCGGTTTTGCCCATTCCATGAACCTTGGGTTGCCAAGACTCAAACTGTTCTTTTTCCGACTCTGAAAGTTTGTTTGGGTTTTTAAGTTCAACCGAAACACCATTTACCATTCCGTAAATACCCGAACCAGGGTTCTCGGTAAAACCGATTACCCGCTCGCTACCCACTTTTTGATGCACTTGGGCAAAATTCTTACTCAACGGATGCAAGGATTGACGAGCTACATTAACCAATACCAAAAGTTGGTAAGCAGTAATCGTGTTTCCCGAAAAATTAACGCTATCGCCTTTTCTGATGGTTATGGTTCCCGTCTTGTCAAAAACCACATGATTTACCTGCCCCAATTTTGCAATAGCCTCAACCGAACGCACGAAAAAACCATGTCTTCCGAAGTGGCGCAAAATAGAACCATACGTGAAGGGAATACTCAGCGCCAAGGCACACGGACAAGCAATAATGAGTACAGCTGTGGTTGTGCTCAACCAATTTGTTGGATCAACAAGCAACCAATAAACAGCAGTTATGAAAGCGATTGAAAGTACTGTCGCGCTAAACCAAGCCGCAATCTTGTTGGAGAAATTGAGTAATGGCGGTTTTTCCTCTGTTTTATTGCTGCCAGAATTGTTCCAAAGAGATGTAAGGTAACTTGAAGAAACCGGCTTTAAAACACGCAAATGAACCACAGCACCTCGGTTCTTTCCCCCTGCATAAACCTTATTACCCAACGCCTTGGATGATGGAGCGGCTTCTCCAGTTACAAAACTGTAATCGATAGATGCGTTATCGGAAAGCAATTCACAATCGCAAGGAATTAACTCATCATTATGAATTTGAATTTCATCTCCATTTAATAAATGTTTAATCATGATGGCATTTACCTGTCCATCAGCTCCTATTCTGTTAACGGCAATAGGGAAGAACGATTTATAATCCCGTTCAAATGAAAGCCCGGAATAGGTCTTTGCTTGGTACCATTTTCCAATTAAAAGGAAGAAAACGAAGCCTGCTAAAGAGTCTAGAAATCCGGGGCCAACACCAGCAAGAATATCATAAGCACTGCGTCCGAAAATGGCTAGCATCCCGATTGAAACCGGAACATCCATATTCACGTGACGCACTTTCAAACCTTTGTAGGCCGATACGAGGTAGTCGCTACCAGCGTAAAGCAATACAGGCATGACTAATGCTAGATTCAAGTAATTGAATAGGGTAGACCACTTAGATTCTAGTTCAGAATCTCCAATTAGATACTCGGGAAAACTGAGCAGCATAATATTCCCGAAACAGAATCCGGCCACCCCAATTTTATAGATTATCGTTCTATCTACATCAGCCTTATGTTTTCCTTCGGATGATTTGGCCAAATTAAGATTGGGAGCATATCCGATGGAATGTAACAGAACGACCAGTTCTTTGAGCGAAACTTGTGTTTGGTCAAATAGAATATCGGCAGTTTTCTTCGGGAAATTGACTTCGCACTGCTTAACACCCTTGTTCAAACGGTCTAAGCGTTCAAGTAAATAAACGCAGGCACTGCAATGAATGGCTGGCAGCTCAAAAGAGATTCTACCCAGAGTTCCCTCGGAAAAATCGAGGAGACTTTCTTTTACCTCTTCATCATCTAAATAGGTGAGTTCTTCAATTTTTTGTGTGTCTGGCTTAATGCCTAACGGACCATTCGCATAAGTGTCATCTAAACCAACATCTTGCAACAACTGATAAACAGTGCTGCAACCGTTGCAACAGAAGGTGTGACCATCGAAGTGAACAATTTCGTCCTCACAATCGTCACTGCAATGGTAGCAAGCGGTCTTTTCCTCTATAATTGGCATGAACGGATGGTAATTGCTGAGCAAGTTGCAACAAGAAATCACGTAGCTTTTTGATACCGGTCAAAAGAAAAGATGAGTTTTGTCAGGTTGTCTAAAACCTATAATCTCTCAGCGCTTGAATGTCAAGTACGTGAATGTCTCGTCCTTTAGATTCTATGAATTTATCTTGTTTGAACTCAGAAAGGGCGCGAATAACGGTTTCTGTAGCGGTTCCAACAATGCTTGCTAAATCTTCTCTACCTAGGCTTATTGTAAATTCTTCGCGGTTTTCGGTGTTATACTTCTCATAGACTTGAACTAGCGCGTTAGCAACACGTTTCCGCACAGAACTGTACGCCAACTCTATGAGTTGTTCTTCTTTCTGATGGATATTATCTGCCAACAGCTTGATGAAACTGCCGATAACCTCTGTGTTTGAATTCATCAAATGGTAGAAATCATCTTTCGGAATAAGTAGCACCTCGGCATCATCAATTACCTGGGCAGATTCTGCGTAATTCGCTTGCTCTAGCAGGGCAGCATAGCCAAAGAAATCACCTGAGTTGTAAAGTCCAGTGATGTATTCTTTGCCATCATCATTCATTTTAAAGGTTTTCACTTTTCCCTTGCTCAAGAAATAGAGGTAAACTGGCGAATCGCCTTCTCTGAAAACAAACTCTTTAAGTGAGTATTGTTTGGTTCTGTGGTTCTTGGTTACTTGTTCTATAACCCGACCTGAAGCAGTGGCCATAAAACCCTGAATTCCCGTAATATTTCGTGTTGATCCAGATTTGAGAGCTTCGCTTTTTTTCAAACGCATTTCAATTGCATCCAGCAAATCCATTTCTTCAAATGGTTTGGTAATGTAATCGTCAGCACCCATACCCATTCCTTTTCGCACGTCCACAGACTCAGACTTTGCGGTGAGGAAAATAAAGGGAATACTTAATGTTTTTGGGTCTTTTCCGAGCATATGAAGTACGCCATAACCATCTAATTCAGGCATCATCACATCGCAAATAATAAGGTCAGGTAAATCAGCTTTTGCCGCAGCTACACCTTTTTTACCATCCTCGGCTGTTGTAACCGAATAATTGGATAGTTCCAGAATCTCCGAGATATTCTCTCGCATTTCCAGATTGTCCTCAATAACAAGAATGCTCTTCTTTTCCATCAGCCTGTTTGTGTCTATTCTATTGGTAGCGAAATCAGAAAGGTAGTTCCTTCAGCAATTTTACTTTTAAAATCAATGGTTCCCCCCATTAAGTCAACGTGCTTCTGAACGATATTTAATCCGAGCCCAGTACCCTGAATATGCGTGGCATTTTTGGCTCGAAAAAATCGCTCAAACAAGTGTTGTTGCTCTTCAAGCGGAATTCCAATCCCTTGATCTTCAACTGTAATAGTAAGGTTCTGTCCAATTTCAATTGTGAGTATTATCACACTATGTTCTTTGCTGTACTTAACAGCATTAGAAAGTAGGTTAAATAGAATGTTTCTAATTAGTTGAGGGTCGAGACCATTAATTAAACCGAAGACACACGCTCCAGAACCAGAACAGCAATTCAGTTGAATTTCTTGTCCTTCTTTAGTCATAGAGCTAATCTCTTCAGTAACCGAACGAGCCAATTCGCACATGCTAAATTCTTCGGCCGTGAACTTTATTTTTCCTTGCTCTAGTTTTTCAAGCGATAGAAAATCGTTAAGTATAGAAGTGAGATTCCGCACCGAGCTTCTAATTCTTCCCACGTGTTTGTTTATGCCATCGGTATTATCCGTTTCTGCATATCTGTTTACAAGATTTACTGAACTTAGAATAGTTGCTAGTGGCGTGCGAAACTCGTGCGAAGCCATAGAAACGAATCTTGATTTTAGTTCGTTCAGTTCGCGCTCTTTATTTAGCGCGTTTATCATGTCTTGCTCTGCTTGTTTTTGCTCGGTAATGTTTTTTTCAACTAACAGTAAACGGTCAATCCCTCGTTCATCATCGTAAAGTGGAACGGCACTCATTATGTAGGTATTTCCTTTAGAAACGATTTCGAACGATCGTGGAATACCGTCCAAGACTTTATTTAGCTCATTTTCAACATGTTCTCGATATTCCTTCGGCAGAAGAGAAATGTAGTTTATGCCAATAATCTTGTTTCGATTAATCCCACTTCTTGCAAACTCTTTTCCTTCCGCAAAAATGTAGTTCAGATTAGCATCTAATACGTTTATGGTTCCGTCCGGGAAATTCTGAGCAATGAGTGTATGTAAGTGCTGACTTTCTTCTAGAGCTTTGACGGCTTCGCCAAGCTCTGCTGTTCTTTGTGCTACTCCTTCTTCTAGTTCTTTATTACTCTGAAGAATCTTTTTCTCTGCTTTTTTTCTGGTAGTGATGTCGGAAATTAGTGCTACCACAGTGGTCTCACCATCTAGCTCAGCGTGATTTAACGAAATCTCAACAGGAATAAGTTTGCCTTCGGCATCTTGTGCTTGAAGGTCTAGACCGGCTCCCATAGATCTTTTGTCAGGCTTTTTCATATAGCCCTCTCTGTGCTGCTGATGAATTTTACGCAACGCGTTTGGCAGAAGTTCATCTACATTCATTCCAATTAGCCGATTCATCGGATACTTGAAGAGTTCTACGGCAGATGGGTTTGCTTCAATAATAACTCCCTTACGATTTGCCACGATCATGGCTTCGGTCAGAATTTCGTAAACGAGCTTGTAGATTTGAGAAATAGGCACGTCTGTTTTGCTGTTTGTTAAATTCGTCAGACAATTGTTATGTTAAAAGTATATGCCTTAAAACCACTTCTTTTTACGGAAGAAAATGAGCATAGCAACAAACACCGAAATCATTAACCCCCACGCTCCAAAATATCCGTATTTATAATGTAGTTCTGGCATGTAATCGAAATTCATTCCGTAGATGCCAGTAATAAATGTAAGCGGAATGAATAGCGATGCAATAACGGTTAACACCTTCATTACCTGATTCATACGATTGCTCATATTGGCAACATGCATGTCCATCAGACCAGAAAGCACTTCTCTGTTTGTTTCTAGGTTTTCAGCAATTTGCTGTAAATGGTCATACACATCACGGAAGTACTTTACGTTTTCTGGGTCTACCAATTCCGTTACTCCTTTCTCTAAACCACTTACTGCTTCGCGAAGTGGAAGCAGAGCACGTTTAAGTGTTAGAATTTCACGTTTCAGATACTGAATGGTTTGCATATGGTCTGCATCAGAGTCTGCCGTTATCTGCTCTTCTAAATCTTCTACTTTATCCTCAATCTGTTCTACAATAGTGAAGTAATTATCAACTACGCTATCGATTAACCTGTAAACCAAGTAATCGGTTCCCATTTTTCTTATAAGACCAGAATCTGTTCTTATTCTCTCCCGAATTGGGTCGAAAATATCTCCTTTTCGTTCTTGAAAACTGAGCACGTATGGTTTTCCGAAAACAATGCTGATTTGTTCCTTCTCTAAATCTCCGTTCTCACCATACCACATCATTTTCATGGTGAAGAAAACGTAGTCTTCAAACGGTTCCACTTTGGGACGATGGTCCGTGTCTAGAATGTCCTCTAAAACTAACTTATGTATGCCGTAAACTTTCCCAATTCGCTCAATCACTTTTGGGTCGTGTATTCCGTTTACGTTAACCCAAGAGACTGTTGATGTATCTAAAGACTCTTTAAGTTCTTTTACCTGAGCAATTTCGGCTTCTGCATGCTCTCCAATAGAGTAGTCTATCAGTTCTATAGTTATGGGCTCTTCGGTGTGATTACCAATAAAAATTAATGCTCCAGGCGGTAATCCTGCCTTTGCCGAATGCCGTTTGCGCTGCTGTCTCTTTCTAGGCATTGCTTGGAAGGTCTTTTTTGTAAACTATCGTTCTGTATGGGAATGGAATTTCAATTCCTTCCGCGTCAAACCGTTCCTTGATACTCTTATTCAAATCGCAGAAAAGCTCCCACGACTCCTCTGGGGAATTTGACCATACATCGGCCCTCAGATTTACACTGGAATCTCCAAATCCAATAACCCGGCATTTGATTTGAGGCCAATCTGCAGCTTTTTCTTCTTCATTTCTCCCATCCAACGTTAAGAGGTGTTTTAAAGCTTCTTCGGTGATAATCTCAAAGGCTTTATCAATATTGCTATCGTAGCTAATTCCAAAGAATATTTGTCGCTTAATACGCTCATCTCCAATATGCGCATTAGTGATTGTCTGTGCACTAATGACTGAATTGGGCACAATGATTCGTTGATTCTGAAAATCTTTGATAACCGTATGGCGCAAAGTGATGTCTTCAACAACGCCAGACTTATCACCCTCCATGCGGATGATGTCGCCAACTCGGAAAGGTTTGAAAATGACGATAAACACTCCACTGATAATGTTAGAAAGTGCTGCTTGAGAAGCAAATGCCAATACTGCTGTGGCAATACCTGCAGATGCTAGGAGCGTTGTCCCCAAAGAGCGTAACTCGGGAATAGAGTAGATAATAAGAAAACAGGCCAGCGAGAAAATGATGAGCGATGCCGCATTCTTAATAAAGTTGTACTTAGTGGGGTCAACCTTTAAAAAGATTGAACTAGCACTAACGAACTTGTGAATGAAGCTCCTTATCCAGAGCGTAAATAGAAATGCAACGAATAGAATGACCGCGTAAAGTATTGGCCTTGGAATGGATGCGAAGTCTAGCGGAATTATTCGTAACAACATGGTGGTGAAATTACCTTGTACAATCACCACTTGCAATACTAATAACAGAAATCAATACACAACAAATCGTTGATGAGCAGTACTTCCCTCTATGGCAATTTCAATCATGTATAAACCATCAGAAAGATGTG
>DMRV01000379.1:0-1197 GCA_003456455.1 Flavobacteriales bacterium | reverse complement strand
GCTCCTTCTGGGTAGAAAAGTGTTGTGAGCGAATCTCCCCAGTCTCCATAAACCACATCGTAGCTTACTAGACAGGAATAATTTCCTGATTCAGATTCAAGTGTATTCAATAACTCTAATTCTGAAGTTATTTCTCCGTTAAGTTCAATTCCATCCTTCAACCATTGGTAAGAAGCAGGGAAAATGGAGTTGACGGAAAGTGTCAGATTTTCTCCTGGACAAACTAGAGTGTCTCCTCCCGTTTTTGTGAAATCAGGGTAAGTGTATCTACCCAGAATACAACGGTGATCGCTGAATTCTGATAAATCCCATAGCACAGGGTTTAAGCTTCGTATGGTGATAATCTCATTGGTAATAGTTGTGGGAACTAAATGTGTTCTGATGCCCCACGCGTGGTCAATAACTTTCCCGAAATCATCATTGAAATTGGACTCGTAAAACCCTAAATGTTGTGGGATAATCGGATTTAGGGTGTCAAGAAATGCCAAGTAGTCATTATCGCCATCAATAGGGTCTGTATTAAAATCCCCCCCAACAATTACGGCCTCACTTTCCGGGATATTTAAATCAGCAATGAAATCGCGAATCTCCGCCATTTGTGTTCTTCGGGCAAAAATATCATCCGACTGGGAGCCAGCATCCATGTGTGTTCCAAACACGTGGTAAGTCTTTCCAAGTTTATTAATTCTGGCATATTTCACGCCTTTGTTAGCTAGGCAATCAGAAGCTGCCTGACCACACTCAGCAAAATCAATGTCTTGTTCCGTTTCTATGGGCCAGCGACTAAAAATAATTATGCCCCCGTTTGTAGGAATCGGAATTATTCCGGCTGGATTTAGGATGTCAGTTCGGTACGGAAACCCTGCTGCTTCCATGGCTGGAATTAGGTGGTCTTCTCTTGGGCTATCATCGAATGCCTCAGAAAAGCAGACCACGTCTTGATATTCTGAAATCTGCGCAGGTAGTAATGAAGCTCGCTCGTTGGGTTGAGGCATGCCAGAAACACCGAACGAAATCATTTGAATGTTGTAAAACATTGCATTCATCACATTCGGATTCTCAAAATCGGCCTGATTTATTTCATAAACTGGCAAATCATGGATGGCAAAACGGATGTCTCTATCCGAATTAGAATCGTCATTGTCAGGCTTGAATTTGATTACCACTGCTTTGCCAGCTAGTGTTGTCTGAACCTCA
>DMRV01000369.1 GCA_003456455.1 Flavobacteriales bacterium | reverse complement strand
CTCTACCCAATAAAACGGACGCTCCTCTAGCAAGCCTTTATCCGCATATTTTTCCTTCACTTTTTGTGCCGGCATGTACATCTGCGAATGAAAATCTGTGTAGCGTCTCTTCGATTTTAACTTCTTCTTGAAAATAAATTCTGCACGCTCGTAAGAAACAGGCCGTGTGTCATCAAACGCTTTCAGCCATTTATACGATGCCAAGAAGTTCTTTCCAATTCCAGATTCATTTCCCATTGACCACATGATTATGGAAGGATGGTTTTTATCGCGCTCGGCCATGCGCTCCATTCGGTATATGTACATGCCTCGCCACTTTTTCCACGTGGTTGGACCAGCAGGAAGCGAGCCATAGCCATAGCCGTGGGTTTCAATATTGGCCTCATCAATCATGTAAATGCCGTATTCATCGCACAAATCGTAGAAATACGGGTCGTTGGGATAATGCGAAGTACGTACCGCATTGATATTGTATTTCTTGAAAAGTAAGACATCTTTGAGCATCATCTCGCGCGAGACAACATGTCCCGTTTTCGGGTCGTGGTCATGACGATTTACACCTTTTAACAAAATCGGCTTACCGTTTACCAGCAGTTTTCCGTTGGTCATCTCTACCGTTCTAAAACCAATTTTTAAGGCTGTCGCCTGAATGGTTTTACCATCTTTTTTTAACTGAACAATAAGGCGGTAAAGGTTCGGTGCTTCAGCCGACCACGCTTTTACATCTCGAAATGTATTTTCAAAAACTACGGATTGATTGTTTAGTTCTGCTGTGAGAGCTTTCTGCTCACTCAAAACAACAGAACCATCCAAATTCTCAAGCGTCATTTCAATTTCAAAACCACGAGCTTCCGTTCCTGAAACATCAATCTCTAAGTTCAAAACACCTGTTTGGTAATCAGATTTATTGAGTTGGGCTTTTACGAATACATCTTCAATTCCTATTTCCTCCGTTGCATAGATGTATACGTCTCGTTCTATACCCGACAAGCGCCAAAAATCTTGGTCTTCTAAATAACCGCCATCGCTCCAGCGCAATACTTCAACCGCTAGGTTATTTGACCCTTTTCTGATATGCTCTGTAATATCGAACTCAGCAGGCGTTTTTGTGCCCTCGCTATAACCGACTTTCTTGCCATTTACCCAAACGTTATAAGCAGAGCCTGCTCCACCGAAATGAAGCAGCACTTGTTTTCCATCCCATAAATCAGAGATATTGAATTGCGTTTTATACGAACCCACAGGATTGAAATCGCCCTTAATCTTCGGAGCACTTTTCTTATGTGGGTATTTCCAATTGGTATAAATCGGATAGCCGTACCCATGGAGTTGCCAGTTAGATGGAACCGAAATCTCATTCCAGCCGCTGACATCAAATCCTTCTTCAAAAAAGGTTAGCGGCCTTTTGTCTGGATGTTCAGACCAATGGAATTTCCAATTTCCGTTAAGAAGCACGTAGTTTTCTGATGAAAACGGTTGGTTCTCTTTCGCTTTCTCTACCGAATTGAAAAGATAAAAGGTAGCGCGTGGTTTTTCTGTGCCCTGTTTAAAAACTTTTGGGTTTTCCCAATCCGGTTTTTGTGCAAAAGAATTGGCTGCCAAAACCAGTAAAATCAAACTTGATAATAAATACGCCCTCATGAAATTATGTTGAAGCCGCAAATTTACCCGAATGGGTGAAAGGAGAATAAACTAACCGCTACTACCAAACCCGATGAAAGTTCAAGAGCCCTCAGTTGTCTTTGCGAAAATCATTCTCGAAACGTCTATAAACAGTAATTGCAATCAATAACTTTGCAGCCTTCAAAAAAGACACCTGATGAGCGAGATTGCGGCTAAGTACGACCCAACACAAACTGAAGACAGATGGTACAGCTACTGGATGGAGAATGGATATTTCCATTCTGAACCAGACGAGCGTGAGCCGTACACCATTGTTATTCCTCCACCCAATGTAACTGGCGTGTTGCACATGGGACATATGCTCAACAACACCATACAGGATGTATTAGTACGCAGGGCCAGAATGCAAGGTTTTAATGCATGCTGGGTTCCAGGAACCGACCATGCATCTATTGCTACTGAAGCTAAGGTTGTAAACAAACTGAAGGAAGAAGGTATCCGTAAGTGGGACCTTTCTAGAGACGAGTTTATGGAACACGCCTGGGAATGGACGCACAAACATGGCGGCATTATCCTCGATCAATTGAAAAAACTCGGTGCCTCATGTGATTGGGAACGCACGCGTTTCACAATGGAAGATGACATGAGCGATGCAGTCATCGACACATTCATCGACCTGTACGAGAAAGGATTGGTTTACAAAGGTCACCGAATGGTGAACTGGGACCCTTCTGCTCTAACTGCCGTTTCTGATGAGGAAGTGAACCACAAAGAAGTTAACTCCAAGTTATACTACGTGAAGTATCAGGTTGAAGGAACCGAAGAATGGCTAACTATTGCTACTACCCGACCGGAAACCATTTTGGGTGACACAGCAATTTGTATCAATCCAGATGATGAACGTTTTACCCATTTGCACGGTAAGCGAGCAATAGTTCCAATGGTAAACAGAAGCATTCCAATTATTTTGGATGATTATGTGGATGTGGAATTCGGTACGGGTTGCTTGAAAGTGACTCCTGCACATGACGAGAATGACTACAACCTTGGAAAGAAGCACAACCTCGAAACCATCGACATTCTAAACCCAAATGGAACACTAAGCGAAGCCGCTCAGTTCTACATTGGCGAAGACCGATTTGTGGTTCGAAAAAAGATTGCCAAAGAACTAGATGCTTCTGGCAATTTGGTGAAGGTTGAAGACTACATGAACAAGGTTGGTTACTCT
>DMRV01000454.1 GCA_003456455.1 Flavobacteriales bacterium | reverse complement strand
GTGTGAGTGGCATCAACTCGCTTAAATGTCCAAGTTCCTCCGCCTTTTGATAAGCGGATGAATTTCTCTTGAACCGGGTACGCATCCGGAACCATCTTGGCGTCAACCAAAAGCGTTTTTGTGGCGGCAGTATAGGTGTAAACCAAACGGAATGCTCCGTCTCTATCTGCAACAGGCCAAGGCGCATCCATTTCCAAATAATGTACTTGCTCGCTCTCCGATTGAGAGATTTTCTTGACACTCCTCGTGTCGGGAAAAAGGTCAGTTAAATGGTCAATGTCGCGTAGAATTGCAGCGCAGGTTTCTAACGAAGCACTAAAAGTGGTAGTGGCCTTGATAGCTTTTAGACTAGAACCTTCTACATGTTTGGTGTAAACCTTAATATCGTTTTTGTCCTTTTTTAGTTCCCAATCACCATCATGGAAGGGCAGGAATGCAACGACTAGGAGTACAAAAAGGGGTTTCATGGATTTAAAAGATAACGTTCGATTTCAACAGGAAAGTTAGCGTATTCCAACGCATGAATCTTCTCTGCTATTATCTCAGGCGTATCTTTTTTATCGATAACACATTTTGCCTGAGCCAAAATGCGGCCTTTGTCGTATTCCTTATTCACAAGATGAATAGTCACCCCCGTTTCGGTTTCACCAGCTTCTTTCACGGCTCTGTGCACATGCATACCGTACATTCCTTTTCCGCCATATTTTGGAAGAAGCGCAGGGTGGATATTCATTATGTGGTCTGAATATGCGTGAACCAGATTTTCTGGAACTAACCACATAAAGCCGGCTAGAATTACCATATCGATTTTTGCCGAGTTCAGCTTGTTTAAAACCTGATTTGTGTTGTAAAAAGTTTCTCGGTTAAACGTGTACGTTTCAACATCAGCATTAGTGGCTTTGTCCAACACAGGTGCCTTAGAATTATTAGAAAGCACAAGAGACACCTCGATGGTTTTATGTCCCTTGAAATATTCAATTATCCGTGCGGCATTTGTGCCTGTGCCCGAAGCGAATATGGCGATGCGTTGCATCCTACAAATGTAATTGCTCTCCACACAAAGTGGTAGCAAACCAGATTAAGCATTTGAATCTTAATGCTTTGGTTATTTTGTGGCATTAATATTCTAAAATGCACCGCCTCGTCTACATCTTTACATCGTTTCTCTTAGTCACGTCTGGCTGTAAGGTGCAGGACTATAGAACAATTCCTAATCCAATATCGGATAAGAGCATAGGCGCTAACAGTTCCGCAGACAGTGTAAAATCAAATCCACTCAAAAACCTCTATTTCGGTGATCTGCACGTACATACTGCGTTATCTGCAGATGCGTATATGAACGGCACACTTGCAAGTTCCGATCAAGCCTATCGCTTTGCAAAAGGCGAATCCATCACGATTGGAGGTAGAACAATGAAACTCAGACGACCGCTAGATTTTTGCGCAGTAACTGATCACGCAGAAGGCTTGGGCGAAATGTATATGATTCAACAGAAAGGTGCTCCTGGACACAAGGCACTTATTCCCTCCTACATCCGTGGGATTTACAACCCAGATTCCACCGTTAACCACAAAAGACAACAGCAACTGGTTAATATCGGGGCCAAACGATTGAGAAACCCAAAGGAAATCACGCATCCATTCTTTTTCCGCGGATATGAGACAACCAAAAGCGGCTGGCAACTACACTTGGAGCAGACGGAAGCGAATTATCAACCTTATGAGTTTACAACACTAGCAGGTTACGAATGGACCTTAGGGGCTGCAGCCACGCACATGCATCGCAACATCATTTTCAGAGATATGATGGTGCCCGATTTACCGTTGAGTTCGTTCGAATTAAAGAACGAAACTGACCTATGGGATTGGCTTGCCGATATCTCTGATCAAGGCGCTACCGTTATGGCCATTCCACACAATACCAATCTTTCTGATGGCGGCACGTTTACCGATTACGGTCCAAAACCAGATTCCATTAACCTAAGGAGAGCTCAGCTGCGGCAGCGGTTCGAGCGATTGGTTGAAGTGCATCAAATTAAGGGTAATTCCGAGGTCAGCGGACTGCTTTGGAAAAACGATGAGTTTGCCGATTTCGAAAACTACACAGAACATGACCCAATTGAGCAGAATTACGTTCGCTACGCGCTGAAAAAAGGGCTGGAGCATGAAGAACATTTGGGTATAAATCCCTTCAAATATGGACTTATCGGCAGCACAGATAATCATGATGCTAATCCGGGTTCAACAGAAGAAACACCATCCGAATCCAAAGAAAAGGCCGATAGTCTGAGAAACGCGGATTGGCCGCTTCAAACAGGTGGAGTCAAGAAAGTTTACGAGGTTGAAAATCCTGGTGGTCTGGTGGCTGTTTGGGCAGAAGCTAACACCCGAGAACACATCTATGATGCCTTAGACCGCAGGGAAGCATACGCCACCAGCGGAAACCGAATTCAGGTAAGGTTTTTTGCGGGATATGGATTTCAAGATGCCTATGATTCACATGAGGAAATGCTGCAAGATGGATACCAAAAAGGTGTTCCGATGGGCAGCGATATTGAGTTGGTAAAGGGGAAGTCTCCAGAGTTCCTGATTTGGGCTGCGAAAGACCCAGACCTTGCTACATTGGATCGAATCCAAGTGATAAAAGGATGGTATGCAGATGGTGCGTTATATGAGGAAATCTTTAACGTGGCTCTATCCGATGGACGGAAATTGAACGAGGACGGAACGG
>DMRV01000406.1 GCA_003456455.1 Flavobacteriales bacterium | reverse complement strand
ATGTTGCTGTTCAATTCTTTCGATGTTCTCCCAAGTTTCCCCCTTCTCCATAAGGTCTAGACTGGCACAACCTGCAGCACATGCCAACGGATTGGCTGTGTAAGAATGTCCATGTAAGAACGTTTTCAACTTTCCCTCTTCTCCTTCAGACCAGAACGATTGATGAATAGCATCTGTACAGACCGTCACACCCATTGGAAGAAAACCTCCCGTGATGCCTTTACTCAACGCAATGAGGTCTGGTTTTTCCTCGCATTGATCCATGGCAAACATGGAACCTGTTCGTCCGAAACCAGTCATTACTTCGTCTGCAATAATAACAACCCCCTTGTCGCGACACATGGAAATCATCTTATCTAAAACGGCTGGAGAATAGACCTGCATACCAGCAGTTCCTTGCACTAAAGGCTCATAAATAAAAGACGCAATGTCTTCTTTCTCAATTATTTGAGATAATCTATTTAAAGTCTCATTTTCTTTTCCTAAAACAGGTGTTGGAATGAATTCTACTTCGAAAAGAAATGGGTCGAAGGGCTTTGAAAACACGCCTCTACCTCCTACTGCCATTGCACCGAATGTGTCACCATGATAGGCATCTTCCAACGCTATCACTTTGCGTTTTGGAGTTCCTTGATTGAACCAATATTGGAATGACATTTTTAGTGCAACCTCCACAGCTGTAGAGCCATTATCGGAGTAAAACACCTTGGTGAATTGCTCAGGCATATTCTCCAAAAGCCGCGTTGCCAATTCAACCGCTGGTTCGTGTGTGAAACCAGCAAACATCACATGTTCCAGTTTCATTACTTGGTCCGCAACACGCTTAGCGATATACGGATTACAATGCCCATGTATGTTCACCCACCAGCTTGAAATTGCATCTAAGTATCGTTTACCATCCGCATCGATCAGCCACGCTCCTTCTCCACGTACAATTGGCACATTGACGGTATCTGTATTCACAGCTGTGAACGGATGCCAGACAGACTTGCTATCATTTTCTCTCCAATCGCTCATCCTATCAGTGGATTTATACTCGATTTCAACCTCTCAGCCTCAGAAGTAACAGCTTCTGAACTCAACTCTTCCAATTCATTAATGCGAATAAATGGAACATCCATCTGCGATGCAAAGTAGTTTTCTGTACTTGCATGCGGTGTTCCGCTGATAACGAGCGCAACCACACTCAAACCAGCTTCTTTCAGCACTTTCCAACTGAGCAATGTGTGATTGATGCTTCCCAAGTAATGGCGAGTGACCAGCACAACCGGCAAGTTCAGTTTCACCATCAAATCGAGATAGGTTTCGGTTGAATTGAGCGGAACCATCACGCCTCCAGCACCTTCAACTACAATCGTTTTATCAGACTTTGGCAGTTCAATCTTATCAATACTAAGTTCAACTCCTTCTAAATCAGCCGCAGCGTGTGGCGACATAGGCGTTTTCAAACGAAACGCCTCCGGAAGCGTTTTCAGTCCAGTTAATCGTTCAATCTTGATGCTATCTGAGTTCTCAAGGTCACCGCACTGAACCGGTTTCCAGTAATCTGCTTCCAGAGCTTTAGCAACAACAGCTGCTGCAACGGTCTTGCCAACATCGGTTCCAATGCCCGTTATGAAAAGCCCTTTAACCGACATTATTAATGGCCTTTTCTAGCGAAGCAATCAATCCTTTCACCTCATCCTCAGTATTGAATTCATGTAAGCAAATTCTAATTCTCTCTGTGCCCTTCGGAACGGTTGGAGAGACGATCGGGCGTACATCAAAGCCTTCGTTTTGCATGGCTACTGCAACGGCTCTTACTTGCTCATTTCCAGCGATGACAACACCCAAAATTGGACTTTCGCCACCAATTTGCTGAACGCCCGACACACCCTTTATTGATTGATTAAATAAATCAATCAAGTAGCTGATATTCAATTTACTATAATCACATACTGACAGCATGTCATACACGCATTTTACAGCTAAAAGTGAGTGATTTGACGTAAATGTTGAGAAAATCAGCGACCGCGCATGGTTAACTAAAAACTGCCGGAGATTGTCGTTGCAAAGCACAGCTGCACCATGACATCCAAGTGCCTTGCTGAAGGTTACTAAACGGGCGTAAACATCATCCTCTAAACCCAATTCCGAGACCCGTCCTCTACCCTCTCCAAACAATCCAACCGCATGCGCTTCATCAACAATAATAGCGGCATCAAAATCTTTGCAAACACTCACTAGTTCTTTCAGTGGAGCGAGGTCACCATCCATACTGTACAAGCTTTCGACAGCGACCACTGCCGGGCCATCTAATTCAGACAACACCAACAGCAAACTCTCTACATCATTATGCTTAAACGACTTCAGTTCAGCACGCGATAAGCGCATACCGTCATGCACCGAAGCATGTATCAACTCATCATAAACGATGTATTTGGCAATTCTGCCAATAGAAGAATACAACCCAACATTGGCATCATATCCAGAATTGAAAATAAGTGCGGTTTCTGAATCGTGGAATGCAGCTATTTGCTGTTCTACACTTTCAGCCAGCTTAGAATTCCCAGTAAGTAGCCGGGAACCTGTAGAACCAACACCGGCTTCGAAAAACTCCTTTTCAGCTTCAGCAATACGCTTTTTCAGCTCTTTACTGCGCGCAAAACCAAGATAATCGTTGGAAGTAAAATCAATATGACCTTCAACTGTTTTGAGACTACGGAACGTGCCCTGCTCCTTGCGTTGTGCGAGTTTGGCCGCAACCAGTCCGTCCAACCGCCCCACAGTTTATGCGCTTGGGGTTTTCGCCTTATTAGAAGCCGCTACGTTCTTTTCGATGGTATGCCCAGGGCGAGACCATTTAATCTTCTCTGCATTCTCAGGACGCGTTTTATACGCTTCCTCATCAATCTTCGGCTTATCGCCTTTCTTGTAAGGAGCTTTAGGCGTAAGACCCAATGCCTCGAACAACGCCATATCCTTATTGAACTCAGGATTTGGCGTGGTAAGCAGTTTATCTCCTGCGAAAATAGAACCAGCACCAGCTAAGAAGCACAATGCCTGACCTTCATCCGTCATCTGTGTTCTTCCTGCAGACAGACGAACCGTAGTATCTGGAAGCACAATTCGTGTCGTAGCAATCATACGCACCATGTCCCAAATAGAGACAATCTCCTGCTCTTCCATAGGTGTCCCTTCTACCGGAACAAGTCCATTAATAGGCACACTTTCAGGATGTGGATTTAAGCATGCAAGCGTCATGAGCATGCCGCACCGGTCTTCAGCGCTTTCGCCCATTCCTATAATTCCACCAGAACAAACCGTCAATTTCGCCTTGCGAACGTTGCTCAACGTCTCCAATCTATCTCCAAATCCACGTGTGGAAATAACCTCCTTGTAATATTCTTCTGAGCTATCGATGTTGTGGTTGTAGGCATACAAACCAGCCGCAGCCAAGCGCTTCGCCTGATTCTCCGTCACCATTCCAAGTGTGCAGCACACCTCCATATCCATGTCATACACGGTTTTCACCATATCCAACACCTGATCAAACTCATCATTGTCCTTCACATTCCTCCAAGCCGCGCCCATGCACAACCTAGATGAACCACCGTCTTTCGCATCCTGCGCAGCGCTTCTCACCTGCTCCACCGTCATCAGGTCATTCTTCTCAATATCTGTGTGGTAGCGAGCCGCCTGCGGGCAATACGAACAATCCTCAGGGCAACCGCCCGTTTTGATTGAAAGCAGCGTGCTCACCTGCACCTCCTTCGGGTCGTTGTGTTCTCGATGCACCTTGGCCGCCTCATAAATCAAATCAATTAACGGTCGGTTATAAATCTCTAAGATCTCCTCCTTCGTCCAATCGTGTTTGATGTTGCTCATGTGGTAAAGTTTCATACAAAGTTATCACACGCCATTCTCAAACCAAACAGAGTTTTCTTTTTGGGCGTTCCCGTGCAATTTTAAAGCGCGGTCGGACTTTCTGTTCTTGGTGACTTCAGACACAATGAAGCAGAAGAAATACGTGAAGTTTGAAGCAACATTAATAACCCTCTGTGATGAGCATTTCAACTCAAATTGTATTAGCACTAATTGCCCTACACTTACTAATCGGATTTGGATGGTTGATGTACAAGCTTTCTCCCCGTAAGAAAGACGAAGAGGATTAGATTGCTGCTACGTAATACTGAAGCTATCCATTAGCTTTGCGGTCCATGCGTTTCGACATTATCACCATACATCCCGAACTGCTTTCGGGGCCATTCAGCCATAGCATTCTCAAACGTGCTCAGGATAAAGCGTTGGTTGAAATTGAATTCCACGACCTGCGCCAATATACGCTCGATAAGCACAAAAAAGTGGATGATTACCAATTTGGTGGCGGTGCTGGCATGGTCATGACCATCGAACCAATTGACCGTTGCATTTCGGCTTTGAAAGCCCAACGCGACTATGACGAAGTGATTTATATGACACCCGATGGCGAGCAATTTGACCAACCGATGGCCAATCGCCTGTCTTCAAAAGGCAACATGATTATACTCTGTGGTCACTACAAAGGCATTGACGAGCGCGTTCGAGAACATTTCATCACCAAGGAAATCTCTATTGGCGATTACGTCCTCACGGGTGGCGAATTGGCCGCAGCAGTTGTTTGCGATGCCATCATCCGCCTCATTCCTGGTGTTATTTCAGACGAAACTTCCGCCCTTTTCGATAGTCACCAAGATGGAATGCTTGCTCCGCCTGTTTACACCCGCCCAGCGGAATACAAAGGTTGGAAAGTGCCAGACCTGCTTCTTTCAGGAAACGATAAGCTCATTGATGATTGGCGTAATGAGCAAGCGCTCAAACGTACAGAAGAGCGGAGACCAGGGTATCTGGAGGACGATAATGTCTAAGATTGAAAGTTGATTTTGTAGTTTGATCTACCTAGTTGTCTGGGAAACATTTTAACCTATTTACTGCTATACCTTTGCATCAAAACAAACCCCATCAATGCGAAACCTGTCTTTACCACTATTTGTCCTTATATCACTTGCCTCTTGTAAAACCGAAGCACCCAAAGAAGAAACGATGAAAGAAGCACCAACCGAGGTTAGTGAGGCACCGAATGAGTCAACATTGGGCTATGTTCTCAATGAGAAGAAGCAACGTTTTCTTGAAAAAGCAGACAGGGCCAAAATTTCAGATTATGATGCCGGCCTACAAGCTGTAGTGGAAACAGGTATTCTCGAAAGTGCACTCAATGTAGGAGACAAAGCCGCAGAGTTTACGCTTAAAAACCAAACAGGAGAAGATGTTAGCCTTTCAGAATTGCTTGAAGACGGCCCTGTTATCTTAACGTGGTACAGAGGCGGATGGTGTCCGTATTGCAACATCACATTAGCATTTTTGCAAGAGAAATTGCCAGAGTTTGAACTTGCAGGTGCACAATTGGTGGCTCTTACACCCGAATTACCTGATAGTAGCATGTCTACTTCTGAAAAGCACGAACTTGAATTTGATGTGCTGTCGGATGTCGGCAATAAAGTAGCACGCGATTATGGCGTGGTATTTAAACTAACAGACGCGGTTGCCGCACACTACCAAAAAGGGTTCAATTTACACGCTTTCAATGGTGATGAAAGTAATGAACTTCCGTTGGCTGCAAGCTATGTTATAGACACAGATGGCGTTATCCGCTATGCTTTTCTTGACGTAGATTACAGAAACCGAGCGGAACCAAGCGACATCGTTGAGGTGCTAAACAACCTCAACTAGCGTCACCGCGACAAACAACTTGTGGCTTTGAGCGTAATCTATATATGAAAAAGCTACTGCCATTTATGACGTTACTTCTTTTTGCAACCACTTGTTGGTCTCAATCAGCTATTCAGAAACAGGTTAAACCTGATAGCTACTATAAAGAGAAACTGACCGAACAGCAGTATTTGGTCACGCGTAAGCATGATACAGAGCGTGCGTTTACTGGTAAATACTGGAACAACAAAGCTGAAGGTATTTACACGTGTGTTTGCTGTGATTTAGAGTTATTCGAATCAAAAACCAAATTCAAAAGTGGTACGGGATGGCCGAGCTATTACACATACATAGAGAACCACGTGGAGAAATCAACCGACCGAAGTTTTGGAATGAGCCGAGATGAGGTACATTGCGCCCGTTGCAATGCACACCTAGGCCATGTGTTTAATGATGGCCCCGCTCCTACTGGCTTGCGGTATTGCATCAATTCGGCTTCGCTGGGGTTTAAGCAGGAGTAACTACTTGTAATCCATCAAATTCAATTCCTTCTCACAAAA
>DMRV01000288.1 GCA_003456455.1 Flavobacteriales bacterium | reverse complement strand
TTTGAGTTGAAGCCTCATTCTGATGAAAATTGGAATGAGGCTTTTTTGTTGTCTATTTTAACGATGTAAATACATTTGCGAATACAAACGAATTATTGACATGGGAAGAGCATTTGAATACCGAAAAGCAGCGAAGGAAAAGCGATGGGGCAAAATGTCTAGAATTTTCCCGAAGCTAGGAAAGGCGATAACGATGGCTGCCAAAGAAGGTGGTGGCGACCCGGCCATGAATGCATCTTTAAGAACGGCTATTGCAAACGCCAAAGGGCAGAACATGCCTAAAGACAACATTGATGCGGCCATCAAGCGCGCCACAGCTAAGGATGCAAGCGACTATGCAGAGGTAAATTACGAAGGGAAAGGACCATCTGGTGTCTTGGTTTTTGTTGAGTGCGCAACTGATAATTCTACGCGTACAGTAGCCAACGTTCGTATGCATTTCAATAAGTTCGATTGTCCTTTAGTGCCAACAGGTTCATTAGAATTCATGTTTAGCAGAAAAGCTGTCTTTGAAATCAATAGAACGGACGAAATGGATGTGGAGGAAATGGAGTTGGAGCTAATTGATGCTGGTTTAGAAGAGATTATTGCTGACGAAGACACCATTTACATTCATGGAGATTTCACCCAATTCGGTAATTTATCTACAGCTATCGAAAACTTAGGGATAGAAGTGGTGAAAGCCAGTTTGGAGCGTTTTCCTACGCAAGAAGTTGAGTTTTCTGATGAGCAAATGGTTGACATTGAAAAGTTGATTGATAGGCTTGAAGATGACGATGACGTGCAAGCAGTTTATACCAATATTGCTTAAATAGCCGTTTGGGCGACTGCTTAGTGTTTACTCACAAGTATTTTAGTGGTATGTTTTTTCTTGCTCGAATCAAGCTTAGTATTCTCATTTTTGTAGCCATTAGCGTTACATCTTGCGCCCAAAAGAGCCCTAGGTCTAAAAACTGCGAGTTACCGAATCATCAAATTTGGACCGAGCTTCTTCAAAATCATGTCGATTCAAACGGTTGGGTTTCTTATAAGGGCTTTGTAGCGGATTCTGTTCAGCTCAATAGGTATTTGACAACGCTTTCAAATTGCGACCCGAGCCCAGATTGGAGCAAGGAACAAAAAATCGCATATTGGATTAACGCGTACAATGCGTTTACCGTCAAACTAATTGTTGACCATTATCCTGTTGAGAGCATAAAAGACATCAAAAAGGGAATTCCATTTGTCAATTCGGTTTGGGATATCAACTTCTTCAAAATTGGAGACGAAAAG
Organism: Flavobacteriales bacterium; assembly: GCA_003456455.1. Classification (GTDB taxonomy): domain Bacteria; phylum Bacteroidota; class Bacteroidia; order UBA10329; family UBA10329; genus UBA10329. Next base: position 1,438 of record DMRV01000288.1, on the reverse strand, counting down.
ATGGATTTAAATGAAATTGAACATTCAATCCTGAGGAAGGAATTTGATGAACCTCGCATACATTTTGCCATTGTTTGCGCTTCAGAATCATGCCCAAGGTTGTTGAATGAAGCTTATGAACCAGAAACATTAGAAGAGCAATTAATCCTGCAGGCGAAGAATTTTGTGAATGACAATTCCAAGAACGAGATTGAAGTAGAGGAGATTAGAATCTCATCTATTTTCAAATGGTTTAGTGGCGATTTCACTACAAGCGGAACTATTCAGGAGTTTATAAGACCGTATTCCGACCGTGATTTTATATCCTCGGCCAAAGTCAAGTATCTGGATTATGATTGGAGACTGAATGGTGAGTGAATACCATTTGCTTCATTAGTCTGATTTGAGGAGTGACTTTTGTTACGATAAAGTTTCGTTGAACAGAATAGATTTGAATCATGACAATTAGATTACTCATACTGTTGTTTATACCTTTAGCCTCTTTTGGACAGAAGAACACATCGCTTGATGAAGAGGTGAAAACGCTTTATAAAAACACAGTTCCCGTTATTACTAAGGCAGATGCAGAAAAGACTACTAACGCAAAAATTCTGGACACGCGTGAACTAGAAGAATTCAATATTAGTCACATTCCAAACGCTCAGATGGTGGGTTATGACAACTTCGATTTGGCGTCTGTTGCGTCAATTCCGAAGAACGATACCATTATTGTGTATTGCTCTGTAGGATATAGGAGCGAAAGAATAGGGGAGAAGTTATTAGACGCAGGATTTACCCACGTATTCAATCTTTATGGTGGCATTTTCAATTGGAAGAATCACAATGGAGTGGTACTTGATGCATCAAGCGACACGACTGAAAGAGTACACACTTACAATAAGAGTTGGAGCAGATTCTTATCGGAAGGAGAAAAGGTTTATTGATTCTTTATGAAGCTGGTAAGAATCCTCAGGAATTTACGATAACGGGTTTTTTTCTAACGTAATCAAGTAATCTTCTTCTCGTTTATTGTAAAAGAACTTTTTACGAACGTCAGATTCGGACGCTTCATAGAAATAAGAAACGTGCTCTTCTTTACTCGCATCTTTTCGGTCAACCCACTTCACTGTATATGAATATTTTTCGTCAGAACGGTTCTGAGATTCTAGGTAATCGAGCATCTTTTGAAGCACATCTACCGAACTTGTTCCACGCGTTTGATGTAGCAAGAAAACCGCTCCGCTTCGCCCGTTTCGTGTGTACAAATCCAGCATAATGCTGTAATCTACATCGTCAATATCAACGTGGTAATCGAAGTGAACCGTGTTGCGGTTGTCTTCATAAACAAGCGTAATAATCTTGCCTTCTAAATCAAATCTTCTGTCCTTCTTTCTCATCTTCTTTCGTCTCTCAAATTTAGACACTCAGCACTTAAACTTTGTTCATTCATTGAGTTTTT
>DMRV01000427.1 GCA_003456455.1 Flavobacteriales bacterium | reverse complement strand
ATTGGATGCTATGCAAGCCGCGGTGCTTGGAGTTAAGCTTCCACATTTAGACGATTTTATTGCCCGAAGGACAGAAGTAGCAGATAGATATGATTCCGCATTCGCAAATGTTAATGCCATTAAAACACCAGTTCGGAACTCACGTTCTAAACACGTTTTTCATCAGTATACTTTGGTTCTTAATGGGATTGACAGAAAAGCTTTGAAGGAATTTTTAGCTAAGAATGATGTTCCTTCAATGATTTATTACCCGATTCCGCTGCACGAGCAAAAGGCTTATTCAGACAGCGATTTTAATCGCGAATTTGACGTAACAGAACAGTTGTGTGCAAATGTTATTTCGCTTCCAATCCATACAGAAATGGAGCAGGAGCAACAAGAATATATAATTGACAAAGTTTTAGAATTCGTAAACAAAGCATAAATGAATATTGCAGTCGTAGGTACAGGTTACGTTGGTTTAGTTACAGGCACGTGCTTGGCAGAAACGGGAAATCACGTTATCTGCGTAGATATTGACGAGAACAAAGTCAATAAAATGAAGAACGGTGAAGTTCCAATTTATGAGCCGCACCTAGATGTTCTTTTTGAAAGAAACATCAAGCAAGGAAGACTAAGTTTTACCACCGATTTAGCATCAGCTATAGAAGATGCTCAGGTAATATTTTTGGCTTTGCCAACACCTCCTGGAGAAGATGGGTCAGCTGATTTGTCTTACATTTTAGGTGTGGCAGACGACCTTGGTAAGATTATGAAAGACTACAAGGTTTTGGTGGATAAAAGCACCGTGCCTGTAGGAACAGCAGAGAAGGTAACAGCTGCTGTAGCAAAGAATGCAAAGCACGATTTTGACGTGGTTTCTAACCCGGAATTCCTGAGAGAAGGTTTTGCCGTTGATGATTTCTTGAAGCCAGATAGAGTAGTAGTAGGTACATCATCTGATAAAGCGCAAGCTATTATGGAGGAGCTTTACAAGCCGTACGTACGTCAGGGTAACCCAATCATTTTTATGGATGAGAAGTCTGCTGAATTAACCAAGTACGCGGCTAACGCTTTCCTTGCTACCAAGATTACGTTCATGAATGAAATCGCAAACATGTGCGAGCTTGTTGATGCAGATGTAGACAAGGTTAGAATTGGAATTGGAACAGATACGAGAATTGGTAAGCGTTTCCTTTTTCCAGGAATTGGTTACGGTGGCAGTTGCTTTCCAAAAGATGTTCAAGCTTTAGCTAAATCTGCTGGAGAGGTTAATTACGATTTCTCAATTCTTACAGCCGTTATGAAGGTGAATGAGGAGCAAAAAACAGTTATTGTTCCTAAAATTCAGGATTTCTTCGGAGGCGATGTAAAAGGAAAACATTTTGCCCTTTGGGGATTGGCATTTAAGCCAGATACAGACGACATTAGAGAAGCGCCAGCTCTTTACGTTATTGACAAGTTGGTTGCCGCAGGAGCAACTATTACAGCATTCGACCCAGAGGGAATGGATAATGTAAAAGGGTTAATTGGCGATAAGATTTCTTATGCTGATAATCAGTATGACGCATTAGAAAATGCCGATACTTTGATTATCGCTACAGAATGGTCGGTTTTCCGCTCTCCAGATTTTGGAAAAGTAGCTGCAGGACTTAACGAGAAAGTTGTTTTTGATGGTCGTAATCTCTACGATTTAGACCAGATGAAATCACTCGGTTTCTATTACAACAGCATTGGTCGCAAGACCGTAATTCCAAACGGATGAAAAGAGTATTGATTACCGGTGCAGCCGGTTTCCTGGGTTCTCATTTGTGCGAACGATTTCTAAAAGAAGGGTGTCATGTAATTGCAATGGACAACCTGATTACCGGAAATCTCGAGAATATCGGGCACCTATTCAAACTCAAAGAATTTGAATTCTATCATCATGATGTAAGCAACTACATCCACATTCCGGGAGAGTTAGATTACATCATGCATTTTGCATCTCCTGCTAGTCCAATCGATTATTTGAAAATCCCTATTCAAACCCTAAAAGTGGGTTCACTTGGAACGCATAACTGCTTAGGGTTAGCCAAAGCCAAAGGTGCAAGAATGCTTATCGCTTCTACATCCGAAGTTTACGGAGACCCAATGGTGCACCCACAAACAGAAGAGTATTGGGGTAATGTAAATCCAATAGGACCACGCGGAGTTTATGATGAAGCAAAGCGCTTTCAGGAAGCAATTACCATGGCTTACCATCGCTATCACGGAGTTGAAACACGTATTGTAAGAATTTTCAATACCTACGGCCCAAGAATGCGACTGAATGATGGGCGAGTATTGCCAGCATTCATTGGTCAGGCTTTAAGAGGCGAGGATTTAACGGTTTTTGGAGATGGAAGTCAGACAAGAAGCTTTTGTTACGTAGATGATTTGGTAGAAGGAATTTACCGACTGCTGTTATCTGATTATGCTGAGCCAGTAAATATTGGTAACCCAGATGAGATTACCATTGGTGATTTTGCAGAAGAAATTATCAAGCTTACTGGAACGAATCAAAAGGTTATTTACAAGGAACTTCCTGTTGATGATCCATTGCAACGCCAACCAAACATCGATAAGGCAAGAGCAATTCTTGATTGGGAGCCAAA
>DMRV01000267.1 GCA_003456455.1 Flavobacteriales bacterium | reverse complement strand
AGAGATTTTTCCTTTCTCGATAAGGTCTTTAACACCTTCTTCGAATTTTGTAGATACTTCTGCAGCTAAATCAACTCCAGCATAAAGGAACTTTTTGAATGAATCTTCCATAATATTTGTTTTTAGTTGTTGTGTTTTTGTTTAACGGTTTCTCACAGGCAATTACCGTGCACATTTGTGTGCCAAAGTTTATTCTTAAGAATAAGAAAACGCTGAAACCCTCATCAACAAAGGGACACAGAAAAAAGCGGTGCGATTTGGTACGCAAGAGTGCCAAAAAATCGGATTACTGACACACATGACACACCGTTTGTAATACACCAGTTTTCGGGTAGAACTGTCAGGTGTGTCAGGTTTTAATGAATTATACTATTCCCAATGGAGAAAAGTAAACTCTACTTCTCCTATGTTACATACCAGAAAAACAAAAACCCTTTGCAAATCGATGATTTACAAAGGGTTTAAAATTAAATCAGTGAGGACGAAGGGACAAATGTCGAACCCTTGGAAATCAATTTTTGAAATCTCATTAATGGCTTTTCAAAAGTAAACCATCTCGGTTTTGCAAGGTTAACATGGCAGAGTCTTTGTGAAGTATTCAGCTAACACTATTCTTTGACACATCTGCAAGGCATACCCCATAGTTTATTCTTAGTTGCAATCATAACAGTTGAAGTAGCAGCTGAAATTCCAAAATAATAAGCGGAATTACCAGCTTGCGTCCCAGTCCACCATCTGGTAAATCTAGAATCATCAAATTCACCATCATCTTTTCTTGATGCAACTGGGAATGCAGAAAATCCCGATGTATTTGTTCGTCTATCAGAATCTTCGTCTGATAACCATACACCTTGGCGAGTTGTTTTTAAGGCTTCACTACCAGCCCCTGCCTGTTCTAGAAACCGAATTAGCTCTTCCATATCACTTTTACTCGGAGCCCGCCATCCATTTGGACAGATGCCTCTGCTATCATCCACTGCTTGCCAATTGTAAATTTTTCCAAGTTTGTTTTTTATTTCCTTCTTTGATTTTGATTTAAACAACGCGCTATAATAAGTATCAAGTGTGAATACTTCTTGTATTTCACAGTAAGCTCCCGTTGCTTTTTTAAACCATTCTTTTTTCTTCTTTACCTCTTCAATCGGTGTACCATCGGCATACCTACCTGTTTTGAGATTCTCGGCCATCCAAAGCTGATTGCCAATTTGGGTTGTTGGGTAGACATTTCCTTCAATGTCCTTACAAAGCTTCTCCTCGTCTGAATAGGTCCGAAACGAAACCTCAGCATCAACATTTTCAATCGGTTTCTTGGGTATCTCATCTTCAGAACCCTTTATCTGTGCAACGAAGGTCTCGTATTGTTCATTGGTTAGAATACCCTCTCTGAGTAATGATTTGAGTTCTTTAAGCCTCTGTTCATCACTGGACTTTAATTCCTCTATTTGATAATAGAACACATCCTTTGGGTTGGGGTTAATTGTTGCAATTTTCAGCTCCATAAAGCCAGGCTTTGCTACAAAAATCATCTGCTTTAAAGGCTTAACCAGTATCTCATATCTGCCTGCTGTATTATTGTAGGTCTGCTTGTCTACCGCACCCATAGAGCTGCGGAATTGCACACCGTCCAATGAAGAATACACCAACAGCAATGCATCATCTGGCCATTGCGTATTGGCCTGCACCACTGCCACATCTGGCCGCTCCATTTCACTCACCTCAAACTCTCTGAGTTGGGCGGTGGCCAGCAAGGGTAAGAGCAGAAAAACAAGTAGCCACTTTTGCATACGCGAATTTAAAAACTGACCGCTACGCGGTGATAAATAGTTCAACAGATGAATGGTTAAAAAGCTCTGACCGCACGAACAGCGTTCGTATCGTACTTATAGTAGAGGCTGGCAACCCCATAGTAGAAGTAGAATTCCCATGAGTTGAGTGCATTGTCCTCCGTACTACTCCAATAGGCAGTGCGGCTAATAGCAGTGCTTCCTCCTTTGAGAAGTGAACGATTCACCCCTTCTTTAACTTCATAGAGTTTTTTGAGTTCTTCTTTTGATGGTAAATACCAATCCGTATAACCTCCTCCCTTGTAAGCCAGGCATTCAGATTTTGCCTCCTTCCAATTGAAATCTCCAATATCTTCCATCGCTACCACCAAACCATGTCCATCTTCTTTAATATCAAATACAATACCTCCACCATAAGCCTGCCCTATTTCCGTGGGCATTGCTGAGGGTTCGCGCATTGTAGATTTCATAAGTATGTTCAGCATAGTGGATTGACCTGCTCTAACAACAACGGTTGTATCAATGGTCTCGTGCTTGGCCTTCTGCAGTTTTATGCGTGTACTACCCGGGTTAAGGTTCCCTTCAAACGGGGTTTTTAGGGTTCTGTCGCATTAAACTCTTCGGTTTCTTAAGTCTACAATCTTACTGGTATTTAAGCCGCTAACGACTTGAAAGTTTCAAAATGGGTCGATTTCGAAGTTGTCATTTGACCCTTCCGTATGATGTTTACCACCTCAATTCCCGCTAAGGTCCTTTGGGCTGACTCGAACTCTTTGAACCCCGTACTTATGCAGATCCTTCGTTTGATATTCCTGTGGTCCTGCTCCACGATATTGTTCAGATACTTACAGCTTCTGCGTCTGATTCTGCTGAAACTTCTTCTATTTACCGTTCGGATAGCTTCAGAATTTGCTCCGCTCTTATCGATGTTGATTACTCGGGGTCTTCCGTTGTTTCCGATGGCCTTATTGAGAAACTTCTGTGCTGAGCCTTTCATCCTCCGTTTAGTGAGTAGGAAATCAACCGTGTTGCCATACTTGTCCACAGCTCGGTACAGATACCTGTCCTTCCCTCCTACTTTAATGTAAGTCTCGTCCATTCTCCAACTATCGTAGACACTGCGCTTTCTCTTATGCATGTTTGCTTCAATCAAAGGTGAGAACTTGAACACCCAGCGTTGTAGATTAGAATGATCAACCTTCACCCCTCGGATTCTGAGAAGCTCTTCCACATCGCGATAGCTCAAAGTGAACCTTAACTTGAAATATACTGCCTGAAGAATGATCGCTTTTGGAAATCTATGATGCTTATACATTCTGGTGGCGTTTGGTTTAAACCAAAACTAAACCATTACCTTTTTAACCAAGTTAATGCGACAGAACCCAACCTTTACAACCTACACTTGTCCTACTACTAAGCACACAGATAGCATGCGAATATTTCTTGCCGTTACATTCCTATTCCTAAACCTGCAATCCTTTGGTCAATTGTACTTCAATCGGTTCGATTCTGTACTAGTAACCGAAGAAAATGGACTATTAGCCTACCCTTGGGCTGGTGGATTAAACCATCCCCAGTTTTCTAACATGGACTTTAATAACGATGGCAGGAACGACCTGTTGGTTTTTGATAAGAGCGGTGACAAAATTTTGTGCTTTACAACCAACGCAGTCAACGAATTAGAATTAGCTCCGAAGTATCGCGAAATGTTCACCAATCAGCATTTACCAGATAGATTAAGATTGCATGACTGGGTATTGCTTCGCGATTTTAACGCTGATGGTAAATCAGACATATTCACGTATTCAAATGGCGGGATGGCCGTTTATAGAAATGATGGAAATTCGGACACCTTAATTTTTACATTAATGACCGAGAAACTGCTTTCTGACTATGGAAGCGGGCTCATCAACATCTACGTTAGTCCTACAGATTTACCTGCCATAATGGATGTTGATGGTGATAGCGACATGGACATCGTCACTTTCAGTCTGTTCGGTACTGCAGCAGAATATCATCAGAATCAATCCATGGAATTGTATGGGGTGCCGGATAGCCTGACCATGTTACTCGCCAATCCTTGTTGGGGGAATTTTGAAGAAGACCCGTCTGCGGTGGCTATAAACCTAAATGTTACCTGCAAGGGTGGAACAGACGGAGGCGTTAGCCAAGAAGCCGCAGCCAATTCTGGGGCTCATTCTGGATTTACCATGCTTGGACTAGATATTGAAGGAGATGGCGACAAAGACCTTGTGGTAAGTATTGTAAGCTTCAATACCATGAACATTCTTATTAATGATGGTGATGCAAATTCCGCCAACATAGGTTCTCAAGACCTCACGTTTCCTGCAAATTTTGACAATACAGACCCGCTTGACATTTACACTTTTCCTGCTGCGTTTTTAGCCGATGTGAATAACGATGGTAAGGACGATATAATTGGTGCTCCGTATCAAAAAAACAACGGTCACAACCATGAAGGAAGCTACCTCTACACCAATAGTTCTGCTACAGGTTTCGACCTCAGTTTTGTGAAAAACAACTTTTTGCAAGATGAAATGATTGAGCTTGGAACGGCTGCTTACCCAGTGTTTTTCGACTATGACCAAGATGGTCTGCAGGATTTATTGGTTGGCAATAGAGGTTATTTTCAAAGTACCGGAGTGTATTCATCTCAACTAGCATTTTACCGAAATACGGGTACCGAGGAAGAACCAGCTTTCAGCTTACAAACGCGAGATGTAGCCAGTATTTCCGCATTGCAATTGGGTAATGTGGCACCCACTTTTGGGGACCTTGATGATGACGGAGATTTCGACATGATTATTGGTGATTCAGGTGGCCAGGTTCATTATTTTGAGAATAGTGCTGGCGCAGGGAATCCTTGCAGTTTTACACTCACAGGACCTGGTTTTCAGGGAATAAATATTACAGGTCAGTTTGCTACCCCATTCTTATTTGATGTAGATGGTGACTTGCTTCTTGACCTCATAATTGGCGAGCGAAATGGAAACCTCAATTTGTATTACAACGAAGGGACTACCAACAGCCCAACGTTTGTGTTAGATGATGTAAAATGGGGGGGTGTAGATATGAGCAGAAACGGATTATCGTTCGGGTTTAGCGCTCCGTATCTCTTTAAACAAGACGGACAAATTCAAATGTTAGTTGGTTCTGAAAGCGGAGTTATTAACCTCTACAATAACATCACTTCCGTTATCACCGGTCCAGAACAATTGATTGGTGAAGTGGGCAGTGGTACGGGCTTTAGTATGGCATCAGAAACCACACCTTATGCCTTTTCAAGCAGCAGCGGTAGAAATCAATATTTGATTACCGCGGCTGAACTTAGCGATCAAGGCTTGGCACAAGGTGTCATAGAAAAACTTGCCCTAACTACCGAGAACGGCCCAAGTATTACCCATGGACAGTTCTATGTGAAAATGGGTCAAACAGAATTAGAGGAGTTGAATGGATTTGTAGAGGGATTCTCTACCGTATTCTTCACTGCGACAGGAACTGTAGCTCAAGGCTTTGTAGAATACACGTCACAAACACCCATTATTTGGGATGGCTCATCCAACTTAATCGTAGAATTTTGCTGGTTTCAAACTAACGGAGCTTCGCCAGATTTAAATGTTGAGTTTACCAACACATCGTTCAATTCTAACGCCTACAGCCGCACTGGAAACTTCAGCAGTTGTGGTATTACTTACCAAGGCTCATCTAACGAACGACCAAACTTTACGTTTACTATCAAGCCGTCTTTCCATAACCTTGGAGAGTTCCCAGTCTATGAGGGAGAGCGTTCTACCATCTGTATTGGAGACCTAAACAATGACCAACTTCCCGAAGTAGTTATTGGCAACCTTGCTGGTGGATTAGCCTATTATGAGGGAGCAACAGAAGGCTTCATTATTAATGACGTTGTGGATAGAACAGGTGTGAATAAATATGACCTGAACCTCTACCCAAATCCGAACAACGGAACGTTTACAATTGAGCCGCATATAGGTATGAATGGCAAGGTAAAAATGACTGTTTATGACCTTATTGGGCAGGTGGTTTGGACCGCAACCAGCAACGACCTTATCAAGGAAACCATCGATCTATCTCAACTCCAAAATGGATTGTATTTGATAGATATTCGAACGGCAGATAAGGTGGCTACCAAACGGTTTATCATAAAAAAGCACTGAAATTCGTCAACGAAAACGTCAAAAAAAGAATAACCCCCTTCATATCTTACTGATAATCAGGGGGTTATTTATTTGGTCTGTGACCC
>DMRV01000212.1:1019-2787 GCA_003456455.1 Flavobacteriales bacterium | reverse complement strand
GACCGCTATCGCGGAATCCTTGCCATTACGTTTACAAACAAGGCTGCCGAAGAAATGAAATCGCGGGTAATTGAAGTTCTCGCAGAACTTTCTTCCGAGCCAGAACCAGAAAAGGAACATCCAATGGCGAGTTTGCTGCGTAAAGAATTGGCCGTTTCAGATGACGTTTTGAAGTCGCGGGCCAAACTCACGCTCAAGCACATGCTGCATCATTATTCAGATATCAGCATTAGCACCATCGACCATTTTACGCACAACGTCATTCGCACGTTTGCACAAGACCTTGGGCTTTCCATCAATTTTGAGGTAGAACTAGACACGGAGCGCATCACAAATGCCATTGTTACCGAACTCTTGCAGAAAATGGGTTCGGATACTGTGCTCACTAATGCGTTGATTGATGTGGTTCAATCGCAGATTGATGATGAGAAAAGTTGGTCGATTGATGACCTGCTGAAAAAGTTCGCACTTACATTATTCAATGAGGAAAGTCGTTTTCATTTAGAGAAACTGAAGAATATCGAGCTCAAAGAATTCAATCAACTCCGCCAAAAACTACGTAATGAGTTGAGAGAAACAGCCGAGAAGCTGAAAGTGAGCGGAAAGGAATTTCATCAGCATTTACAAAACAACGGATTGGAAGCTGGTCATTTTGCTGGTGGCGCCAATGGCATTGCGGGTTTCTTCAAGAAGCTCTCCATGGGGAAGTTTGACGCCCCTACTCCTACTGTTCTTAAAAACATTGAAGCGGATAAATGGCATGGCTCCAAAGCCAAGGCGGATGAAAAAGCGGCCATTGATGGATTGATACCGCAAATTCTCGAACGTTACAATCAAGCATTGGAACAGATTCGTGCGTTGATTTATTATGAAATCGTGTTCAATCAGATTTATGACGTGGCGCTACTTGATGAAATGCAGCGCATACAGCGGGAGCTTCAAGAAGACGAGGAATTGCTGCACATTGGTGAGTTCAATCATTTGGTTAGCAATGTGGTGATGACCGAAACTGCTCCGTTCATTTACGAACGAATCGGGCATCGTTTCAAACATTTCCTAGTCGATGAGTTTCAGGACACCAGCGTGCTGCAATGGTTCAATTTGTTGCCGCTTATAGATGAAAGTCTGGCACACGATAATCTTTGTTTGGTTGTGGGCGATGCCAAGCAAAGTATTTACCGTTGGCGTGGTGGCGATGTGCAGCAATTTGTTGAACTGCCAGAAATCCACAGAACAGATTATCTGAACGAACAGTTTGAACTGAACCCAGAAACGGGAACGTTGATTGCGCAGCGCGAAGTAGCGTTGAGGTCCAATGCGCAGATTGAGAACCTAGACCATAATTACCGTTCGAGTTCAACGGTTGTCAACTTCAACAACAATCTTTTTTCTTTTCTGAAACCGCACATGCCAGAAGCACTTCAGAAAATGTATGATGGAAACGAGCAGAAGCCGTTCAGTAAAAAGGAAGGCTTGGTTGCTGCCAAATTCTTCCGCCAAGAAGGAAATGAGCGTACGTGGCCCGAATATGATGAGCTGGTTCTCGATCAACTTCAAGAATGGGTTAGAGAATGTATTGCTGATGGTTTCGACCCTGGCGATATTGCCATTATTTGCCGTGCAAACAAGGACTTGGTTAAAACCGCACAGTTCCTTATTGAGAACGGTTTAAAGGTTGTTTCCAACGAATCGTTGCTGATAAACAGCTCGCCCATGGTACGGCTATTGGTCAATTTGGCAACCTTCATTTCTGCACCAGACGACCGCA